>JALHSV010000021.1 GCA_022865525.1 Thermodesulfovibrionales bacterium | reverse complement strand
GCTCATCAGAATCGAAGACGTTTCCGTCAGCCCTTCCGTGGCCAAACCTGGAGATAAGGTAGAGATGAAGATGACCTATGCTGTGCTTGGTGTTGGATCCGGCAAGGAATTGGAGATTTCCGAAACCCGTGAGATCAGATACCAAGGCGAGATGTACGGCAAGCCTCAGGTTAGCGTTTCACGCAGCGACGGAACCTATTCCTCCAGCATCCCTCTGACGATGCCAAAGGATGCCCAAAAAGGCAAATATAGTGTCATCATGACTGTTCAAGGACCTGCCTTAAGCGACTCAAGGGAAACATCCTTCCAGATACAATAATCCTGAAGTACATAGACATGGCCGGCAATCTGCCGGCCAAGCCGGAATGACATCTTTGATACCTCGCAGCTTACTTCTGTGCTTTTAACTCAATAGATTACGCTGATAACTTAAAGTACTACAATAATAATATAACCTGTAAATTAAATTGTTAACAATATTAATTATATATATATTATAATAAGAGTATAAATTATCTTTTTTATGTGGAAAAAAAAATGGATACCATGGAAAAGACCGTAGAGATACAGATAGAGGAAATGATAGGCGGATGCACGTGTCCGAAAGACTTTTTATGCTATAAGTCGAACTTCAGAAATCTCTGCAAAGCAAAGGATATCGGATTGGAATCGTTTGTAGCTTGCCTGACGAGAGATCCGTTAGAATGCAAATTTTCGCTCCTTTTCGGCGGAGTTTTCTTCTGTACCTGTGCTGTTCGTATTTATATCGCCAAAAATTTAAAAAAATAGAATGTCATCAGGATAAGACATTCGCAGTATCGGTTGGGGGTAACTACAACCATTTTTTTCTCCTGAAAAATACCAGCATTGAAATGCCTAAAGATGCCATTCCGAGCAGAATCAATGGGTAACCCCAGCGCCATTCAAGCTCGGGCATGTGCCTGAAATTCATTCCATAGACACCGGCAATGAAGGTGAGCGGCATGAAAATCGTTGCGATGATGGTCAAAACCTTCATAACGGCATTGATCCTGTTACTGACACTGGAGAGGTAAATGTCAAGGATACTTGAGAGGATGTCACGAAAAGTCTCTATTGTTTCGATAATTCTGATCGTGTGATCGTAGACATCCCTGAGGTAAATATGCACTGAATCCTGAATCAGCAGTGAGTCCCCGCGTTCCAGGCTCCTGACTACTTCACGGAGAGGCCAGATCGATTTACGCAGGAATATCATCTCCCTTTTCATAGCATGGATTTCATGCAGGAACTTCTGCGTCGGTTCGCTCATCACTTTTTCCTCGAGAACGGTTATCTTTTCCCCAAGTTTTTCCAGGATGATAAAATAGCTGTCAACGACTGCATCAATGAGGGAGTACGTCAGGTAATCAGCACCCATCTTGCTGATCCTGCCTTTGCCGCTTTTGATCCTTTCCCTGACAGGATCAAAGAGATCTTTCCCCGGTTCTTCCTGGAAAGATATGACAACATTTGAATAAAGGCAGAGGCTTACCTGTTCTGATTCTATGAAATTCTTCTGCTCGTGATAATAGAGCATCTTCAGGACGATAAAGAGATAATCCCGGTAGTCCTCAAGTTTCGGATTTTGTCCTGTGTTGACAATATCTTCAAGCGTTAGAGGATGCAGATGGAAAAGCCTCCCGATCGTTTCTATGACGTCCATCTGATGAAGTCCGTCGATGTTGATCCAGGTAATAGTGGATTTGTCCTGAGAGGGAATATATTCGTTTAGGGAGGCAATATCTCTTTCCCTGCATTCTCCTTCGTTGTATTCCATGACGGTAATCCTGACCTTTTCACTCTTTTTTTCTCCTATATGTACAAGCGTTCCCGGAGGCAGACCCGCTTTACCGGATATTTTCTTAACGCCTTCTTTCATTGCATTGTCCCACCTTTTTCTGTCATCCCGAACTTGTTTCGGGATCTCTCATTTGTTCATTCCGTGAGATGCTGAAACAAGTTCAGCATGACAATATGTATTGATCAGCATTTTTGCATCAGCCTGTTAGAATGCTTTCACCGTTAATGATACCACGAATATCGGCTTACTGTGATGAAAAAGGTGCCCGGCAGATTATGCTAAAATAGTGATATTTATTTCCAATGAAGATACTACACAGGTCAATACTGAAGGAATTGATCCTCACCTTTATCCTGAGCCTCGCTTCTCTGAATTTCATCCTGATGACAGAGAAGCTGCTGAGATTGAGCAGGGTTCTTTCCGGCGTCGGTATTTCAGTCATCGATATGGCAAAACTCATCATGTACCTTCAACCGCAGTTATTGCTCCTTACGATCCCGATGGCGTTATTGCTCTCCACGCTTCTCGTCTATGGCCGTCTGAACAGCGACAACGAACTGGTAATCATGAGGATGAGCGGCATGGATTTCAAGGGAATCTCAGTGCCTGTTGCTGTACTCGGTGTATTATGCTTCTTCGTGAATATCGCAGTGAGTTTCTCTATCGGTCCGAAAAGCACGACGAAACTCAGGGAAGAGACGGTGAATATCATCAAGAAACGGACTCCCCTTGCCATTGAAGAAGGAAGATTCAATACCGCGTTTAAGGATATGCTCATTTTCATAAAGGAAAAAACAGATGATAATACGATGAGAGAAATTTTCCTGTATGACAACAGGAATAATCAGGAACCGAGAGTATTGATGGCCAAAGAAGGCATTATTTTGGTTCAGGACGGTCTTACGATCAACCTGTTCCTGAAAGACGGGTATATCAATATGGTCAAGGGTGAGAGTTCAACCGAATTATTTTTCAAAAAATATAATATGACGCTGAGGCTTGAATCGGGGACGCCTTCCCGGAAG
>JALHSV010000191.1 GCA_022865525.1 Thermodesulfovibrionales bacterium | reverse complement strand
ATAATGCAATGGTGATTGCACAAAAAGCACCTGACTTTCTTCTCATCGAGTTTTTCATAAAACATTGCCTCTTTCATATAATCATTATAGCAATTAGAAACTTCTTAGACCACTTGCCCGTAAATTATTCTATGAAAAACCTTGATACCCCTACCGCAGTAGGATTGCATCCCATCTTGTAATACTTAAGATAAGAGAAAAGGCATAAATATGAAAAAAATTTTCTTGATTTGTTTTCTATCATTTCTTTTTGCTGGTTCGGCAGATGCTGCTGAGTGGGAACTGTTTGCTGAAAATAACGATCAACAGTATTATCTTGATAAAAAAAGCATTGAACAGTACGAGATAACCTGTTCATGGTGTATACGATGTGCTCTCGGTACGGTTGATGATTGTATGAGGCATCTCCCGAAAAAATTTATGAGAGTATGGACAAGAAAAATCTATAAGCATCCCGAGAAATACCAAGCAAAAGAGGAACTGGATTTTCAGGAATATGCATGTGAAAAGGGAATGAGGAGATTGCTTCATGAAACAAGAATTTATTCGGACGGCGCAGGCGATTCAGTCAATCTGAACGTCTTAATCAAATGGGAAGCCATCGCTCCAGATACGATTACAGAATTAGTTCATGCATATCTCTGTAAGAAGATATAAAAAAATAGGGGCAGCGCCAACCGAAAGGCTTTGCATGTGCCCCTACCTATATTCCTGTAAATTAGCTCCATTATTTCGTATTTTTCATGGTGCCAAGCGTCCAAAGCGCGCTGACAGGCAAAGCCTGCATGTTTTTGCCAAAAGGGATGCCTTCACTGCCGGTGTAAAGGACTATGCCCCTGTGAAAACGTGGGCCCAGTGATTCTGACATGGTCTGAAGCCCCTTGAAGTCCTGGGCATTCACTGACTTGCTGGCCTTGGTCTCGATACCAACTACTTTCCCCGCGGCGTTTTCAAGTGCGATATCGACTTCCTGCCCGGTCTGAGTCCGGAAGTGAAAAACCTGCGGCTGTATTTTAGACCATGCCTCCTGCTTCCTCAACTCCATTGCAACAAAGTTTTCAAGAACCGCACCGATGATTCCTTGATGAGTTTCCACCCCATCCTCATATATGCCAATAAGATTTGAAACAAGGCCTGTGTCGTTGAGCATGACCTTAGGGGCCTTCACAAGTCTCTTGCCAAGGTTGCCTGACCATGCGGGAAGAGGCTGGAAAAGAAAGGTCGTCTCAAGGAGGCTCATGTACCGCTTTAAAGTAGTTTGCGGTATTGCGATGCTTCTTGAAAGCTCTGAAAAATTAAGAAGAGAGGCAGCCCTGGCAGCTATAAGCGATAATACCCTTGGCAGAATAGTCAGTCCCTCAATATTGGCAAGGTCTCGCACGTCCCTCTGGAGGATAGTGGTTATATATGAGCCGAACCACGCCTTTCTCCGCGAGAGTGTGGCCCTTCCGATAATCTCGGGGTATCCGCCGAGCAATAATCTTTTTATGGTCTGAGTCCTGTCTTCAGTGGTTTTTGAAAAAGAAGGCAGCTTATCACCAAAGACTGCATCAATAAAGCCTTCCCTCACCCCTTCTATTTCTCCCTGTGATAAAGGCCACAAGGTCAGGATCTCCATCCGTCCGGCCAGGGATTCGAAGAGCTTCGGCAAAAGCATTACATTTGCAGATCCGGTAAGGAGAAAGCGACCTGGTTTGCGGTTTCGGTCAACCTCTGCCTTGATTGCGAGAAACAGTTCAGGTGCCCTCTGGACCTCGTCTATGACGATATTCCCATCCAATCCGGCAATAAACCCTGCAGGATCATATTTTGCGGCTGCCAGCACCCCGGCATCATCCAGAGTCAAATACCGGGCAGGATGGATATCAGAGGCTATCTTCTTTACAAGGGTGCTCTTCCCTGATTGCCTGGCGCCATTAAGCAGCACAACAGGGCTGTCTGACAGAGCAGCTTTAATATGGGCAGTGATGTTCCGATGGATCATGCCATATTATTAACCATTCAGTGGATGAATTTCAACCACAGAATAATAGTAGATATTGTTCTTAAAGACGATAACCTGTGGCTACGACCCGGGCGCTGCGTGGCATAAAGAGAACTGCATGACTTTGCACAATTAGT
>JALHSV010000190.1 GCA_022865525.1 Thermodesulfovibrionales bacterium | reverse complement strand
TTAATTTAAGTAAGTTATTGTTATTAATATCAAGTTTTTCATTAAGTTCTTTGTACCATTGCGGGTGAGTAAAATCACCGGTGCCAATAACAGATATTCCCTTTATCTGTGCCCATTTCCACAGGCTCTCCAGAGACACATATTTACTTGTTGCACGGGAAAATCTTGAGTGTATGTGCAGGTCAGCAAAAAATCGCATAATGAATTATCGGAAACAATACAGAATAAACAATGCCTGCATTATTCAGTCTCTTTTCTTTGTTTCCTTTTATGCCAAAAAACATACAGGGCAACAAGCAGTGCGCAACCGATAATGACATATAGGGTCCATTGCCTGCTCATTTCCATAATCCTGTCTTTATTATCCCCGACAAAATACCCGATATAAGCGAGAATACACACCCAGATACCGGCACCGAAAGCAGTGTAAAAACAGAATTTCATAAGGTTCATTCTGCACAACCCTGCAGGAAATGATATGTAATGCCTTACTCCCAGAATAAGACGCCCGATGAAGGTACTGATATTCCCGTGCTTCAGGAAAAAATCCTCCCCTTTCCTGAAATGATTCTCTGAGACACCAAAGTATTTTCCATATCTGAGTATGAATGGCCTTCCCAAATAAATAGCGATGCCATAATTGAAAAGCGCACCAAGCAGACTTCCTGCTGTTCCTGATGCAATGACTCCAATCCAGTTCATCTGTTTCTGGTAGATAAGATATCCTGCAGGAGGTATGACGAGTTCCGAGGGCAAGGGAATGAATGTGCTCTCGATAAACATCAGGAACAGAATTCCAGAGTAACCCATGGTGCCGATTGCTTCAACAAGCCAGTTTAAGAAAGCGGTCATCTCACCTCAATATTTTTGATCGTATTATAAAGCATTTAATGGTCGGGGCGAGCAGATTTGAACTGCCGACCACTCACACCCCAAGCGAGTGCGCTACCAGGCTGCGCTACGCCCCGATTTTTTGATTTACTGGAGTTGACTCAGGATCTCCCTGAGCCTTTTCTTGACATGCTCAATTGCCCGGGAAGGCTGGCGAACTTCTTTTCTTTGAAGATCCCTTTCTGTTTTGGGATCGCTTCCGGTGCCTGGTAATCCAAGTCGTTTCCTGACACCTTCAATCGTGTATCTTTCCTGATACAAGAGCCTCTTGACAGTGATAAGCAGTTCAACATCCTTTTTAATATAGACGCGTTGGCCGGATTTATTCTTCCTTGGTTTGAGAAAAGGAAATTCAGTTTCCCAGTATCTGAGGACATACGGCTCTACATCCACTATCCTGCTGACTTCACCAATTTTGTAGAAAAGTTTGTCCGGGAATGATATAGAAGTCTTAAGACTTTCCTGGGCATACTTATTCATTGAGCTTTTCCATCAATGCCTTCAACTGATTGCTTGCCCTGAACGTAATTACCCTTCGAGGTGTTATTTCAAGGTCATTGCCGGTTTTCGGATTTCTGCCCCGCCTTGCCATCTTTTGTCTTACATTGAATGTTCCGAACCCGGATATCTTCACTGACTCACCTTCCACAAATGTCTGCTTCATGGTATCAAATAAAATCTCAATGATTTCCTGAGCCTCCTTTTTCGAAAGCCCGATCTTGTCAAAAATCTTTTCTACCAAATCTGCCTTTGTCATAATGTACCCTCGATTTTTCTTAATTATATTAATGGGATATACTCTTGTCAAGAAGAATTTAGTTTTACATAAGTTTAGATTATATATATTTTTATTGCATAATTGCTCCAATTCCCCTTGCATATGCACTGAGAGAAAAATTATTATTTATTCATGATATACGGAATCGGCATTGATGTTGTTCATATCGAACGTATGAGAATCGTTGTCGAGAAATGGGGGCAAAGGTTTCTGAAGAGGGTATTTACAGATCGGGAAATTTCCTATTGCTATAAGAAAAAAAACCCGTATCTCTCTCTTTCTGTCCGCTTTGCGGCAAAAGAGGCCATGATTAAAGCGGTAGGGTCTGAAATCCCTCTATCATTTACCGATATTGAAGTGGTGAATATCGGAACCGGCAAACCTTTTTTCAGCTTCGGTGAAAAAATTGATTCTTTTTTCATGAAAAAAAGCATAACCTCGGCTCATCTGAGCTTAAGTCACGAGCATGAATATGGAGTAGCATGCGTTGTCCTGGAACAGTGAACAGTTAGTATTGAGTTCCTTTTTTTGCTTCATCTGAAGGTGTTTCGACAGGTGATTCCCTGAGTGGTTTTATTTCCAGTGCTTCGCTTGCCGAATTTTTTTCATCTTCTTCTGTAACTTCTTCGTATTCGGGGATCACTATGCCGCGTCTGATCATGATGCTGTAAATCAGGTTTGATCTGTGAACAACGTATCTGCTTTCCCCGAGAGGGTTATATTTTCTCGGATTCGGCAGAACTGCTGCAAGCTGTGCCGCCTCTTCCGGAGAAAGTTCGTATGCCGATTTCCCGTAATAGTGTCTTGATGCCATCTCGATCCCGAATATTCCCTGGTCACCCCATTCAGCAACGTTCAAATAAAGTTCGAGGATGCGCTTTTTCTTCAGCAGCATCTCCATTCTCCATGTTATGATTGCCTCTCTGATTTTTCTGACAGGGTTTTTGGAGGGCGAAAGGTAAAGGTTCTTTGCAAGCTGCTGGCTTATGGTACTGCCGCCCAACTTAAACTTTTTTGCTTTTATATCCTTTTCAAGGGCTTTCTGTATTGCCTCATAATCAAACCCTTCGTGACTCCAGAATTTATCGTCTTCTGCGATGAGAACTGCTTTTATCAGATAGGGAGATATGTGAGAGAGAGGAACCCATTTTTGCTGAATCCTGTATTTCTTACCCTCCCGCTTCCACTCTATTTCCCGGTATTTCATGAAGGACGTCTTTTGGGGGTTCTCTTTTTTCAGTCGAGAAATATTAGGGACAAGTAATAGATAGGTTATAAGGCCGATCAGAACGGGGAGAAAAAATATCAGAACGTTTCTATTATTCCTGTATCTCGGTACCAATTCCTTCCTTTGTAAAGATTTCGAGAAGCAGGCAGTGTGGAATCCTTCCATCGATAATGTGTGTTTTCGCAACACCCCCTTCTATTCCCCTGAGACATGCCTGTACCTTGGGAAGCATTCCTCCTGAAATCGTTTCATCATTTATAAGCTTTTTGATCTGATGTTTCTTCAGTGTCGAGACAATCTTCTTATTCTTATCGATTATTCCAGGTACATCTGTCAGAAGGATCAGTTTCTCCGCGTGAAGCGCAGATGCCACAGCTGCAGCAACATAATCCGCATTAATATTCAGTGTTTCACCTTTCGGTCCTACGCCTACCGGTGCTATGACGGGTATAAAGCCCTCTTTTTCGAGGCTCATGATGATATGGGGATCAACATGCGTAACCTCTCCAACGAGGCCAATGTCAATAGTTTCATCGCCGCCTGTTTTCGAAGATTTCTTTATCAATTTCTTTTTTGCCCTGATGAGTCCACCGTCTTTTCCGCTTAAACCAACTGCTTTCCCACCGTGGCTATTGATTAACGAGACAATTTCTTTGTTAATGAGCCCTCCGAGTACCATCTCGACTATATCCATTGTTTCCTCATCGGTGACGCGCTGTCCCTGTATGAATTTGGGTTTCTTTCCCATCTTTTCCATTATTGCAGAGATCTTTGGTCCCCCTCCGTGAACAATCGCGGTTCGTATTCCGATGAAATTAAGCATCACCACATCTTTTGCAAAAGACTCCTTCAGATTATTCTGAACCTGGGCAGCGCCACCGTATTTTATGACAAATGTCTTGCCACAAAAATTCCGGATATACGGAAGCGCCTCTATCAAAATCTCTGCTTTGGTAATGATGTCCTTCATATTCATTATCATTGCACCTTTTCAAAACATGGTATGCATACAATCTCGCCATTCTTCACCCTCGCCCTCGGCTCCATCATCTTTTCCCCACAGACTGCGCACCTAAGACTTGCATAGATCCGTGCCTCATCAGGAAGAGTCATAGTTCCCTGAGAGATTTTGAACAGTTCCTCATCATTTGCATTGAGGATCATATCGACTTTTCTGGCTTTCCTGCTGTGAACGGCTTTCAATACTTCATCAAAGCGTTCTCCTTTTATGTATCTGTCCCATATATGTTTTTCTTCGTCGGTCTCTTCAGGAAATTTCCAGTCTACCGCGATTCGTATGCCTTCGCCAGAAGGCCGCTTGATAAATGTATATACTTGTTTCCCATAATCTTTGGAAATAAGGTTGCCCTTCCCGAATGTACATCCTGTCATTACTTGAACAGCATCGACTCCGCAGGAATTATTTTCGACAATTGCGACAAGTTCTTCATCTGTTGCTCTTTCTCCGAGTGCCTTCAGAGCAAACAGAGCGACCCGGTAACCAAAAGCGAGACCGGGACAGGAATGCCCATGGAAATCTACCATGTCATCAAATGTCTTCATAGGAATGATTTTACCTCAAAAGAAGAAAATTTTGCAGATCACCAAATAGAAAGAGATCGTTAACGCTGATTCCGGCTCTCCATGCCGGAAGATTTTAGCACCTGTCCGACGTGTCATTCCTGCACGGCAATGGAAAGTCCCTCCTTTAGGGCCGCTTCGTTCAGAGGACGGTCAAAACAGGCGAAGTGCACAGGGATGCTGCCTGAGTCTCTGAACATCAACGCCGACGAGAGATGAATGGCATCGAATCCTCGCAGGGGATATTGCTTAACCAGTCGTTCAATTGTCGTATTCAGCGATGTTGTAACAGGAATAAGAATGAAAGAGTCGAAATCATCCTTAAACATCTTGAGAGTAGAGGCATATTCTTTCTCTGTCAGCACGCCTTCGCGGTGTTTCCGGCTAAATGCGGCTGCTGTCTCAGCAAAAGCTACCACAGACGTCGCTACGCCAGCAGACAGTGACCACAGACCGTCAACAGTGTCGGTTCCTTCTTCTTCAACATATCGTTTGATTAGGGCAGACGTGTCGCAGTAAAGGATCACCTGCGTCCTTTGAGAATCGCATCGGAAAAAGGAGTTCCCCTCACCTTTTTTCTTCTGCCGGGGCTCGCTGCTTTTTTATGAATCCGAGGGAGAATTATTTTTCCTTCCGCAGACAACTTAAGGAGCATATTCTGAAGCCGGGTGCCCTCTGAAGTGCCCCCGACCGGCACTATTCTTGCGACGATTTTGCCTCTTTCCGACACAAGTATCTCATCGCCATTCTTGACCTCTTTGACGTACCTGCTAAGGTGGGTCTTCAGTTCTCTTATTCCGACTGCTTTGCTCATCATGTAGTCATACTATCATCAATATGACTACATTGTCAATCAATGATGAGAGCTACAGAATTGAAATATGAAAACACCATATCCGCTAACTTACAAAATATTTTCGGACTCCTTGCATGATATTCCGCCGCATTTCTGCAACTTGTTTCGATGCAGGCCTATAGTTTTATATCCTAATATGCGCTAACATGTGCTACCTACAAATAAGGATAATCAGGGTACAGTACTTCATCAAATTTCAACTACGACCATTTCTGATCGGGTGCGCATAATACCTGCAAGCAGAGAGGTTCGGCACACGACGTAGAACGTGAAATATGATTGAAACCAAACACCCGTATTTGTCTGGAGCAGTTTTTCACTTCCTTCCTGAAGCAGAGATTTTCAAAACAAGCCTTTTAGTAGTAGGTTGCTACTGAAAATCAACACATTCACGCCTATGATTATTTAATAATCCAAAAATATGGACATTAAGTTACCTTATTTTGC
>JALHSV010000189.1 GCA_022865525.1 Thermodesulfovibrionales bacterium | reverse complement strand
CCGTTATGAGATTTATGACAGACAGGGGAGAAGGGATGGTTATGTCAAAGAGAATCCATATCTTAGGAGATATGAGTACTACGATGAAACAGGAAAGCTCAAGGGATATGGAAAAGAAAATACCTCTCTCAAGCAGTTTGATCTCTATGATGGACAAGGCAAAAGAGCAGGGTTTATGAAAAAAAATTCCTATTTCGACAGATTAGAGATCCGTGACAAATGAGCCAAATATATCAGTATAATTCATATCTGCAATACGCGCTTGACAATTTCTTGGAGCAGGCATAAAGTAAAATCAAATAGCAGCCGAAATCCATTCATAGAATGGATGCGGGGGACCCAGAACACGGGGCGTATTTCCCGGGATTACCGGGAATAGGGTACTTCCAAACCCGAGCCCGACAGCTAACCTCGCAGGCATGTGGAAGGGTAATGGACAGAGAGAATGTAACCGCTGCCTTGCCAGCGGTTTTTTATTGCTCCTCCTTTGCCCCATGAGGAGGAGTTCTGTTGAACAGGGAATCTCCTGTTAAGGGGATTATCAAATCCCTCGGGCTTGTGTTTGGTGATATCGGGACGAGCCCCATATACACACTCACGGTCATCTTTCTGCTTATCAAACCCACTGAATACAATGTCATCGGAGTTTTATCCCTTATTGTCTGGACATTAATCATACTCGTGAATATAGAATATGCCTGGCTCGCCATGAGTCTTGGGAAAAGGGGTGAAGGCGGCACGATAGTTTTAAAAGAAATCCTTGTCCCTTTGTTAAAATCAGGGCGGCAGATCTCATTTGTTACGTTCCTTTCTTTTATAGGAATATCACTCCTTATCGGAGATGGGGTAATAACCCCATCAATCAGTATTCTTAGCGCGGTTGAAGGATCATTACTGATACCGGCACTTGAGCATATCAGACAAGAAATCCTGATTCTCATAGCAGCATTCATTGCAATCCTGTTGTTTATTTTCCAGAGAAAGGGAACCGAAAAGGTTGCTGGAGCATTCGGACCATTAATGATAGTATGGTTTTTTTCCCTGATACTTTCAGGAATGTTATCAATAAGCACCTTCCCAGCGGTCATAAAAGCAATAAACCCTTACTATGCTTTCCACTTCATTCTTGAGAATGGCATTGTTGGTTTCTTTGTACTTTCGGAAGTTATTCTCTGCGCAACAGGTGGAGAAGCACTCTATGCTGATATGGGACATATAGGCAGGAAACCGATAATCAGAGCCTGGTCTTTTGTTTTTGTCGCCCTTCTCTTGAATTATCTCGGACAAGGAGCGTTTCTTATTCAGCATCCGGAGACAACAAATGTACTTTTCGGCATGATCTTTCATCAGGCACAGTTCCTCTACATTCCCTTCCTTGTCCTCAGCATTCTTGCAACGGTCATCGCGTCACAGGCGATGATCAGCGGAATGTTCTCAATTGTCTATCAGGGGATCACAACGCATATCATGCCTCTTTTTAAAATCGATTACACCTCAACAGAATTACGGTCTCAGATATATATAGGTTTTGTAAACTGGTTTCTTCTTGCATCGGTGCTGTTCATTATGGTTTTGTTCCGGGAATCCCACCGTCTGGCTTATGCATACGGCCTGGCTGTTACAGGAACCATGACACTCACCGGCATAATGATGACGTGGATATTTTATAAAAGGAACCACATGGGGAGGGCTGTCCTTTCACTGTTTGTAACTTTTGTGGATTTGGCATTCCTCTTTTCCAATATTTATAAAATACCTCATGGTGGTTACTGGTCCCTCATTATCGGAGCATTCCCTCTTGCAGTAATCCTGATTTATACAAGAGGGCAAAGAAAGCTCTACCAGGCGTTGAAGCCTGTATCCATTGATAAATTTCTCGAAAGATACACAGGTGCATATAAAAGGACGAACAGGATTCAAGGAAGTGCCCTTTATTTTTTGAAAGATGCAAAAGAAATTCCGCCGTATATCATACGCAGTATGTTTGTTAACAGTATTGTTTATGAAGATAATATTATTGTTTCAATAGTGAAACGTGTCGATCCATTCGGGGTGACGGGATTCTTCACTCAGGATCTTGCGCCCGGACTGAGAGTCTTCGAGATACAAGTCGGGTATATGGAAATCCCTGATATAGAGGAGATATTAAAAGAAGCGGGCATAGACGAGAAAACAATTTTTTATGGTATTGAAGATATTGTGACAGAGAATATCAT
>JALHSV010000188.1 GCA_022865525.1 Thermodesulfovibrionales bacterium | reverse complement strand
TTACCCATAAACCGACAACGACTGAACGCATGTTCTTCAGCGCTTCCATAACGACCGGCACACCGTTGATGAGATGTTCTTTTTTAAACATATTCCTATTCAGTTTTATGATATAAGTAAATAATAATGAACATTATCTGGAAAAGCGAAATGAAGTATTACAGAAATGAAAAAGGGGATACACAAACTCTATCCCCTCCCTTGTTTTCATCTTCATCTTTATTAATTCTCTTTGGATGTTCCCTTCTCTCGTAACGCTTCTTTCCTGGACAACCGTATCCTGCCCATTTTATCGATCTCAATGACCTTTACCAGTACTTCTTCGCCTTCATGCAACTCGTCTGTTACCTTATCTATTCTCTTTTCCGATATCTGAGATATATGAAGCAGGCCTTCGGTACCGGGCAGGATTTCAACAAATGCACCGAAATCAACAATCCTCTTCACCTTTCCGGGGTAAAGCTTCCCAAGCTCAGCTTCTGCTATAATGCTGTTAATGATCTCGATCGCTTTCCTTGCAGATTCTCCATCACGTGAAGCGATATTGATAAGCCCGCTGTCTTCTACATCAATCTTGACACCAGTCTGCTCGACAATGCTACGGATAACCTTCCCTCCGGTTCCAATCACATCACGAATCTTCTCCTGTCTGATCTGCATGGTGTAGATCCTCGGAGCATACAGTGAAAGATTTTCTCGTGGTGCATGAAGGCACTCATTCATTTTTTCGAGAATATGCAATCTCCCCTGACGGGCCTGTTCGACCGCCTTTTCCATAATGGTGCGTGAAATACCGCCTATCTTTGTATCAAGCTGGAATGCAGTTATGCCCTTTGCTGTTCCGGTAACCTTGAAATCCATATCTCCCAGATGATCCTCAAGCCCGAGTATGTCGGTGAGGATCACAACCTTGTCGTCTTCCTTGATCAGTCCCATGGCGATACCGGCAACGTGGGCCCTGATCGGAGCGCCTGCATCCATGAGGGCTAAAGAACCGCCACAAACAGTTGCCATGGAAGAAGATCCATTGGACTCCAGGATATCCGAGACTATCCGTATCGTATAGGGAAATTCTGTTTTGGGAGGGATGATAGCTTTCAGAGCCCTCTCCGCAAGCATACCGTGTCCTATTTCACGCCGTCCCGGGGATCGTAAGGGCTTCACTTCCCCTACACTGAAAGGCGGAAAATTATAATGCAGCATGAACGTCTTGTATGATTCGCCTTCCAGCGCGTCAATCTTTTGTTCATCATCTGAAGTTCCGAGGGTCACAACCGCAAGACACTGGGTTTCTCCCCTGATGAAGAGTGCAGATCCGTGTGTCCTCGGCAGGATTCCGACCTCTGCACTAATATCTCTGACATCCTGAGGTGCTCTGCCGTCAGCCCTTTTATTTTCGTTGATGATCATACCACGGACAAGGTTTTTCTCAGTCTCATGAAACAAATGAATGATGTCCCTTGTTATGTCTTTATCAGGTGTAATCAATTGCTCAATCAACTCTTTGAGTATCTCATCAAGGGCATTTTGTCTTCTCAATTTATCAGGAATCGTTATAGCATTTTTCATTTTCTCAAGGGACAATTCCGTGATGCTTTTTTTGAGTTCTTCATCAATAACCGGTGCTGTCACCATCCTTTTTTCTCTACCCGCGATTGACTGGAGCTCTTTTTGAACGGCACAGATGCGCTTTATTTCATGATGAGCAACGTCTAAAGCCTCAAGGAGATCACTCTCTGATATCTCCTGTGCCTCACCTTCAACCATAATCACCGCATCGTCTGTGCCTGCAACAACAAGATTGAGATCGCATTCTTCCACTTCCCTGAGGTCCGGGTTTGTTACGAATGAACCTGCGATCCTGCCGATCCTGACAGCGGCAACGGGTGATTTTAAAGGGATATCTGAAATGGTCAGGGCTGCTGACATGCTGATTATACCTAAGATATCCGCAATATTTTCATCACCGTATGAGAGAACATTTACGATACACTGCGTTTCACAACTAAAACCTTCTTCAAAGAGGGGCCTGATAGGTCTGTCAATAAGCCGGGATGTCAGTATCTCCTTCCCTGAGGATCTTCCTTCCCGCTTAAAAAAACCGCCGGGTATTCTCCCGGCAGAATAAGCCTTCTCCTGGTAGTCTACGGTAAGTGGGAAAAAATCAAGACCTTCCTTTGGTTTTTTATCTGCAACTGCAGTTGCCAGCACAACCGTATCACCGTACCGGGCAACTACTGCTCCGTCAGCCTGTTTAGCAAATTTTCCTGTCTCTAAAGTAAGCTTCTTCCCGCGAACCTCGATTTCAACTTTTTTCATTATTTCCTTATTTCTAATCGTACGATTATTTTTTCATAGCGATCTTTATCAGTTTTTTTGAGATAATCAAGTAATGTCCTTCTCTCGCTGACGAGTTTGAGAAGACCTCTCCTTGAAAGATGATCTTTCTTGTGGGTCTTGAAATGCTCGGTAAGATAATTTATTCTTGTGCTGAGCAAAGCTATCTGGACTTCAGAGGAACCTGTGTCGGCATCATGGGTCCTGTAATCGTTGATTATGTTCTGTTTTTGCTCTTTGTCAATCGACATCTATTCACCGCCTTTCGAAAATTATAGGTAGCAGTTACCTTACCATATAATCCGATACTCTGTAAAGGAACACTTAACCCCATACAATGGTTTGAATCATCATAAGAGAAAACAGCTGGAGAAGCTTCCCCAGCTGTTTTCTCTTCAGGGCATTACATGCAGTTATACCGTAGATTTCGTTAGATCTTTTTTTGTTCTTTCTTTAAGCGATGCCTGTGCAGCAGCAAGTCTGGCAATGGGTATTCTGTATGGCGAACAACTCACATAGTTCAGCCCAATTTTATGGCAGAACTCGACAGACTTCGGATCACCTCCATGTTCACCGCATATCCCCATTTTTAGGTTCTTTTTGACCTTTCGCCCCTTTTCAACGCCGATCTGCATGAGGAGGCCTATGCCGTTCAGGTCAAGTGAGATGAACGGGTCGTTTTCAAGGATTCCTTTTTCGACATAATAGGGAAGAAATCTTCCTGCGTCATCCCGTGAAAGTCCGAATGCCGTCTGGGTCAGGTCATTCGTCCCAAACGAAAAGAAGTCTGCCTGTTGAGCGATCTCATCCGCAGTTATTACTGCGCGCGGCAGTTCTATCATGGTCCCGACAGTATAGGTAATTTTTGTGTTATAGGCTTTCTGAACCTCATCAGCTGTTTTTACAGTCAGTTCTCTCATCATTTTCAGTTCATTCACGTGTCCGACCAGAGGAATCATGATCTCCGGTATTATGTTCACTTTTTGTTTTGAAAGTTCGCATGCAGCCTCGATGATTGCCCTCACCTGCATTTCGTAAATCTCCGGATATGTTATGCCGAGCCTGCACCCCCGGTGGCCAAGCATCGGATTGAACTCCTCCAAAGATCTGTTTCGTGCCTTCAGTTTCTCAACCGGTACTTCCATTGATGCGGAAAGAGACCGTATTTCCTCTTCAGTGTGGGGAAGAAATTCATGAAGCGGCGGGTCAAGGAGACGGATGGTAACCGGCAATCCCTTCATAACCTTGAATATTTCCATGAAGTCACCCTTTTGCATCGGAAGGAGTTTAACCAGGGCCTTCTTTCTTCCTTCTGTATCATCAGCGAGAATCATCTCCCGTACAGCACTTATCCTTTCAGGAGCAAAAAACATATGCTCAGTTCTGCAAAGGCCAATCCCTTCTGCACCGAATCTCCGGGCAACCTCAGAATCGTGAGCGGTATCCGAATTTGCTCTGACACCAAGTTTCCGGTATTCATCAACCCATTTCATGAATGTTCCAAAATCACTGGTTAATTCGGGTGTAACGAGAGGTGCCTGCCCGAGCATGACTTCGCCTGTCGTTCCATTCAGGGTTATGTAATCCCACTCTTTTACGACAAGGTCATTCACCGTAAAGTACTTCTGCACATCGCTGATATTTATCGCACTGCAACCGGCGATACAGCATTTTCCCATACCCCGTGCAACAACAGCAGCGTGGGATGTCATGCCTCCCCGTCCTGTGAGGATTCCCTGTGCTGCATTCATCCCGCCGATATCTTCAGGTGATGTTTCTGCTCTTACGAGAATAACCTTTTCTCCTCTCTCTGCCGCATTTTCAGCATCCTCTGCGGTAAATACTACTTTCCCGACTGCAGCACCCGGTGAAGCAGGAAGTCCTTTTGCAATAACTTTTATCTGGGCTTTCGGGTCTATCATGGGATGGAGCAGCTGGTCAAGCTGCTGCGGATCAATTCTCAATATCGCGGTCTTCTTATCGATAAGCTTCTCCCTGACCATGTCAATCGCTATCTTGAGTGCTGAAGCTGCAGTCCTTTTCCCCACCCTTGTCTGGAGCATGTAGAGCTTGCCTTCCTGCACGGTAAATTCTATGTCCAGCATGTCTTTGTAATGTTTTTCGAGTTTTTTATAAATGGAGTCGAGTTCCTTGTAAGCTTTTGGCAGCCGTTTCTTCAGTTCTTCA
>JALHSV010000187.1 GCA_022865525.1 Thermodesulfovibrionales bacterium | reverse complement strand
CAGACGTGCTTTCATTTATCGTTATAACACTATAACGGACCAACTGATATTTCTGAAAAAAAAGCAGAACTTTCTTTTCGCACGGTTCAAATCCTGAACCCTTTACCAGAATCTCGTGGTGATAAATTGTTTTTTTAATATTTAGGTGCCTGTCTAATATGTCGTTGAACGGCATGCTATTCCCTTTGATGAAGAAAGATACCGGACAAGCCGGTATGACAGATAAGATACCTCTCGGCTTCGGCGTTCATCCTTAGCTTAGCAATATTCATTTTTGTTTTGCAATGGAGTGTCCGGGAAATTCTGATTCCGGCAGTGGTATTTTATGGTAAGATGTATCCCATGAAACACTATAGACCTATTTCATTGAGGGGCGTGAAAACCTATGCAATAAACAAGAGAAAAAGCAAGGTTTCTCTATCGGTTCTCTCGTGCCCTTATGAAAAAGGTGATACACTGAGGACTTTTCTCGATAAGCTTCCCGGCATTCTCGCTGTCAATGATTTCAGGGCTGTTGCTCAGGCAATTGTGAAGGCAAGAAAACACGATAAACCCGTAATTCTCGGCATGGGGGCACATCCGGTAAAAGTCGGCCTGTCACCCCTTATCATCGATTTGATGCAAAAAAACATAATAACGGCAATTGCAACAAATGGTGCCTGCATCGTGCATGATGTTGAGCTCTCATTTATAGGCAGGACCTCTGAAGATGTAGCGAAAGAACTCTGCAGCGGGACATTTGGCATGGCACGTGAGACAGGAAAATATCTGAATAAAGCAATAAAAGAAGGACGAAAACAAGGATATGGCATAGGGAGATCTGTCGGAGAAATGCTTTACCGGAGCACCTATCAATTCAAAGAGAAAAGCATCTTTGCAAATGCCTATAAACATGGCATCCCTGCAACTGTTCATGTGGCAATCGGTACTGATATTATTCATATGCATCCTGAAGCTGATGGCTCTGCTATCGGTGAAGGAAGCTTCAGGGATTTCAGGCTGTTCACCTCTGTTGTATCTGATCTCGACGGTGGCGTGTATATCAATCTCGGGTCAGCTGTTATCATGCCCGAGGTGTTTTTAAAGGCGTTGACAATAGCGAGGAATCTCGGAAACAAAGTCGAGAATATTACAACAGTGAATATGGACTTTATCCAGCACTACCGGCCGGGAGAAAATGTTCTCAGGAGACCTACAATGGGCAAAGGAGCCTGCTATGCCCTCACCGGCCACCACGAAATCATGTTCCCCCTCCTGGCCGCTGCGATTATAGAAGCAATCGGGTAAAGAGCAATCAAGTCTTCAATTATCGCCTCTTGGTATCCATCCTTTTTGCAGGCTGGATCTTCACTTTTCTCCCCTTCATCATGCAGTTATTGATCGAGGCGATGACTCTGTCCGCAAGTTCTGCCGGGACTTCCACGAAACTGAAGGTATCGAACAGGGCGATATTGCCTATCTTCCCTGCAGGTATGCCTGCTTCAGAGGAAATCGATCTCACAATGTCGCCGACGTTAAGCCTGTCTTTTTTTCCGACTGTCATAAAGAGCTTCACATAGTCCCTCTTTGTCTCGGGATGAGTAAAGCCCACCTCCCTTATGTCCTCTACCTCGGTCTTACCGAAGAGCATGAGTAATGCCGCAGCAACGATATCCTCGGGGGAATGTGCTGATAGGAGATTGACGACAAGAGGATGGTAAGAAGTATGCTCTCCGCCTCGTATTGTCTCTTCAAGGGCAAGAGCTATCACGTTTTCCCGCGCCTTTTTGACCTGCTCCTTTGTCGGCAGCTTTGCCTTCTGAATAACCGTTTTGGCTGCCTTCTCGATAAGCCTCAGATGGCGATATTCCCGGGGAGTGACAAAGGTGATGGCTATCCCCGACTTGCCTGCTCTCGCGGTCCTGCCGATCCGGTGGATATACCCTTCAGGGTCCTGAGGGATGCTGTAATTGATGACATGAGATACATCGGGAATGTCGAGGCCGCGTGCGGCAACATCCGTCGCCACGAGGATGTCGATTTCACCTTTTTTAAACTTGCGCATCATTTCATCCCTGTGGGACTGGGTGAAGTCTCCATGGATTGCGCCGGCCGAATATCCCATCTGCATAAGTTTACCCGATACATCATCCACTTCCCTTTTTGTGCGGGAGAAGACAAGTGTTAGGGACGGACCCTCGACATCCACGAGGCGGGTGAGTGCCTTAAGCTTATCCTCTTCCCTCACCTCGTAGAAAGCCTGCTTTACCTTGGGCACAACCATTGCCGATGCATCAACATGGACATGCTTCGGCTTGTTCATATATTTTTTGGAAATAGTGAGGATCTCTGTCGGCATAGTGGCAGAAAAGAGCATGGTCTGCCGCTCCTGGGGGACTTCGCGGAGGATTGTCTCGATATCTTCGATAAATCCCATATTGAGCATTTCATCGGCCTCATCAAGGACGACTATTTTGATATCTTTAAGGATAAGGGATTTGCGCCTGATATGGTCTATTACGCGGCCCGGCGTGCCGACAACGAGATCAACTCCTTTGCGCAGATTCTTGAGCTGGACCTCTATAGACTGCCCACCGTAAACCGGCAGGGCAAAGACTCCTTTGGCAGAGCCAATCCTGTTGATCTCCTGGGCAACCTGAACTGCAAGCTCCCGTGTAGGGCAAAGGACAATTGCATAGGGATATTTACCCCTTTCTTCAGGCTTGCGCTCGATTATCGGGATACCAAAAGCGGCTGTTTTGCCTGTGCCTGTCTGCGCCTGTCCGATGATGTCCCTTCCCTTCAGGGCAGAGGGGATAGCCATCTTCTGGATAGGGGTCGGCTCCTCGAACCCCATATTGGAAAGGGCGGTTACTACCTGATCGGAAATACCGAATTCAGAAAAATTTGTGTTCATTTTTAATGGTCATTCCTTCAATATTTTTATTTGCAATAAACATTATAGCAGATTTTTCAGATCAGAATCCTATAGTACGGGGGGCGCGCGGACAGGGAATGACATCACGGATATTCAGCATGCCTGTCACATATTGCACAAGCCTTTCGAATCCAAGGCCGAACCCCGCGTGAGGTGCTGACCCGAACCTGCGGAGATCGAGATACCACTGGAGGTTTTCCCGGGGGATCCCCGTCTGCTTCATCCTCTTTTCAAGCACATCAAGCCTCTCTTCGCGCTGGCTCCCTCCGATGATCTCTCCTACTTTCGGTACAAGCACGTCCATAGCTGCAACGGTTTCCCCGTCAGGGTTCAGTCTCATGTAAAAGGCCTTAATTTCCTTCGGATAATCAGTAACGATGAGAGGACCTTTGATGACTTTATCTGTGAGATAGCGCTCATGTTCAGACTGTAAATCCGCGCCCCATGAAACAGGGAACTCGAAGCTCTCCTTCGCGGCTTTCAGTTCCTTGATCGCTTCCGTATAAGAAATATGAGCAAAAGATGTTTCTGCCAGCCTGGCGAGATCTTCACAGGAAATCCTCTTGTACTGACTCTCGAGAAAGGCGAGTTCCTTTTCCCCCTTTTCAGTGACCTTTCTGCAGAGGAACCGGAAGAAATCCTCTGATAGTTTCATATCATCCCGCAGATCTGCAAATGCCATTTCCGGCTCGATCATCCAGAATTCTGAAAGGTGGCGCGTTGTATTCGAATTCTCTGCCCTGAATGTCGGACCAAAGGTGTAGACTTTCCCGAGGGACATCGCCAGGAACTCTGCTTCGAGTTGTCCGCTCACAGTCAGATAAGCACGTCTGCCAAAGAAGTCCTGAGAGAAATCAATATCTCCGCCATCATTTTTCGGGGGATTATGAAGGTCGAGGGAAGTCACGGTGAACAGATCTCCTGCCCCCTCGCAGTCGCTTGCAGTGATAATAGGGGTATGAATCCAGAGGAATCCCCGGCTCTGAAAAAATTCATGGACTGACGAAGCAAGGATATTGCGCAGTCTGAATACTGCACCGAAGGTGTTCGTTCTCGGCCTGAGGTGACTAATCTCTCTTAAAAACTCGAGCGTATGACCTTTTTTCTGCAAGGGATATGTTTCCGGTTCTGCTTCGCCGAAGATAATGATCTCTGAGACTTCCATTTCGAACTTCTGACCCTTTGCAGGAGATTCTCTCAAAAGGCCTGTTGCCTGGATAGCTGAACCGGTGTTGCATCGGTAAAGCTCCTGAAACGCGGGTGTCTCATTATTTATAAGGAGCTGGAGAGTATCCTGGGTCGAACCGTCGCTCACGACAAGAAATGCAAACCCCTTTGATTCGCGCTTTGTTCTCACCCAGCCGCAGACGTTGAGCGATTTTCCGATATTTTCTTCAGAAAGGACGTCTTTGATAAGTAACCGTTCCACTGCAACCTCCCTGATACCTTTCGGTTATTACACAGTTTACTCTATGTCAGGAGTCCGCCAGCCCTTCAGTCATTTTAACCGCCTGTCTCCTTCATTGCCCCAAGCCTTTCTTCGAACTCCCTCGATTTCGCAACAAGCTCATCGGTGAGTACTTCAAGCTCGTCGAAGAGGCTTTCGATTTTTCCACTCGACTCATGAATCGACTTGTTCAGACGCTTGATCGATTCTCCGTCCCCTTTTACGGAAACCTCAATAAGCGCCTGTGTATCCTGATCGATCCTCTGTTCAAGCTTCGAGATTGTATCTTCCACATCGGAGATCCTTGATTGAAGTGGTACCAAAATTCTGGAGCGGCTGTTGATCAGTTCAGCCTTGATTCTTCTTAAATCCCTTCTGTTCGAGCTGTTGTCTCTTTGCCCGGCATTCTGCCCGCTGGTGCCTGCCGCCACGCGCTCATCTTTCCATCCGCCTCTGTCAAGAAAGTCCTGGTATGTGCCTTCAAAAATCTGCACACTGCCGTTATCGAAAACAATCAGCCTTGTGGCCACTGCATGAAGGATCATATCACTATGGGTGACGATAACGACAGCGCCTTCAAATGCATCTATCGCTGCCAGCAGCGAGTCTACAGATTCCATATCGAGATGGTTGGTGGGTTCGTCGAGCAATAGCAAGTTTGCGGGGCTGATTATGAGTTTGCCCAAAAGCACACGGCTTTTCTCCCCTCCTGAAAGGATTTTTACCTTTTTGAGCGCGTTGTCGCCATTGAACATCATAATGCCACAGATGGTCCGCGCCGCTTTTCTATTGGAATCAGGATGTGCAGCAAGCATCTCCTCTTCCACGGTTTTTTCAGGGAAGAGCCGCTGGATGTTGTTCTGACCGAAATAGGCAAGGCTTAACTGTGCATGGTGGAGCACAGTACCCTCGATGGGCTGCAACTCCATTGCAAGCAGGTTTAGGAGCGTTGTCTTGCCCTTACCGTTTTTTCCGATGACTGCTATCCGGTCTTTTTTTCCGATGGTAAGATTCAGACCGTCTATGAGCGGTGGATTTTCCGGAGTAAAGGAAAATGAAATGTCTTTTGCCTCAATGAGCCATCTTCCTGTAAAAGGCGCTCGGACGAATTCGAATTCCAGATCCTTTAAACCCGATATCTTTTCGAACCTCTCCTTCCTCCGGAGGGCCTTTATCTTCGACTGGACCGCCCGCGCCCGGGTAGCCTGGGCTCTGAACCTGTTTATGAACTGTTCTGCCTCCTTG
>JALHSV010000186.1 GCA_022865525.1 Thermodesulfovibrionales bacterium | reverse complement strand
TTCAACAATCCTGGCTTCAATGAGTACCTGTGGTGTTGGCTTGTCGAGAGTTGTAAGGAGCTGCTCGACCTTGGGGAATACATCGGCTGTATCCTGGACAAGTATTGTGCTCGTCCTCTCGTCCGCACTTGTACTCCCTCGTGCCGTAAGGAGTTTGGCGTTCTTTATAGCAGCCTCCACATCCTTCACCTTTGCATAACTGACGTTGAATATTTTTGTTTCAAGAGGTTCAACCCTTGATAACGCTTCCTGTGCTTTAGCTTTATCCTCGCTCTCCTTGGTAAAAATAGTATGCGGCGCAATCTTTATAATATTTCCTTCAACAGATTTGCCGAGGCTGAAGGTACTCAGGATAGTCTCGAGGGCCTGACTCCATGAAACATCGATAAATTTCATGGTAGCTCTGCCTTTTACATCTGGATGGATAAACAGGTTACATCCGCTGATATCGGCAAACAGCCTGAAGATTGGCACGATATCCTGATCCTGAAAATCAAAATTAATATTCTCCTGTCCGTCAAGGTATGCCTTGCATTTATTCTCCGGCTTGACTGCAGGCTCTTTCATCTCCGGCACTGATTCCTCCACCGGGGCATCAGCTTTTTCTTTCGCTATGAAAGCAGAGGAAGGGGCTATAGGTTCTTTGTCCCTCTTTACGGTTACAACAATCGAGTCACCAATTGCCGCAACGTCAAATTTTGTCATCTCTTTCAGGTCAATGACAATCCGTGTTGTATCATCATGCTTGCCTGAACGTATCCCCCGTATCGGTGAAACAACCCCGGCAGGAATGGAGGTATTCAATGCAACATCGGCAATATCTATGACTAAACGGTTTTCTAATGGAAAGACGTTGGGTGTCATTGAGCCGTTACCTTGAATCAATACTTTCACAGCGCCCGCAGATGTATCAAATGATATATTCGTTATCTCAGTAGCCTTGGGGAGTTGAGATTGCGGGGGGGGATTCGGATTGCTATTCGCCTTTCTGGCAAATACCGCTTTTTCTTCCTTGGCTGAATCAGGAATCTTCAGCTCCTTCGGCGGATCTTGTTTTAATGACAACTCTTCCTTGATTTTTATTGTCAGTACATTGTTTTTATATTCCTGCTCAACTGCTGACGGTGTTTGAAGGAGTATTTCGAGACGTGCAAGGAGAGATGGCGCATCAATCTGTGAAGGGATAACTTCTGTAATACCGCGCTTTTGAGATATCAGTTTTTTATTGGAGGTGCCGATTAAGGTATCCGGGATGTCAACGATTAGTTTATAGGGGTCTCCAGGTTTATACATGGTATAAACAAAAGGTTGATCAGCAGTAATCATCACGCTATTGTCCTGTATGTCAATTTTCGTTATGACAGGTTTTGGAGGCTCTTTGCTATTCAACTTTGCGGTTGCACATCCTGCAAAGGCAAAAAATGAACAGCAGAGAAACAAGAAAATTAATCCGCGCGAAATATATGAAAGCCATGTATCATATGCTCTGTTCCCCGTTTCTATATTTTTGTCTTGCACTCTATGACTCATCACTCTTCCCCCTTATGGAGTTTCAATATTGCATCCCTTGGCTTAATATCTCCTCTATAATCTTTAACGAATTCCCTGATATGGACAGCATCTTTTGTTATCTTCTGAACCTTTCCTCCCTGCAGTCCCAATGTCATTCCCTCAGTTATCGTATAGGTTTTTTTATCCGGCAACATAATAAGAGCATAGCGCTTGTCTTTGTTCCACGCTATAGCCAATAACTCCATTTCCTCGATCTCCTGACTTTCAAAAGGACTGGATCCCTTCTTCCTTACCGGCTTCTGCTTTGCTTTTGCTACAAGGGATAGAAAAGGATCCCTCTTTCCCTTGGCATCGTATTGATAGGGTTCGGTTTCAACCTTTAGCTCCTGAGACGCTTTTTTCTCTTCACTTGTTTGGACCGGCTGCACCTTTTCTGCTGTCGGTTTCTTCATAG
>JALHSV010000185.1 GCA_022865525.1 Thermodesulfovibrionales bacterium | reverse complement strand
TTTTGTGATGATTATTTTCTACACCCTCCCCTTCATCCCCTCCCCTCGAGGGAGGGGAGATATTAGATAACTCATCCCGAAAACCTTCGGGACGAAGGGGTACTTCATTGCCTACACTACGCTCATGTGATTCAGGTTGACCAGGTTCTCTCTCTCGTGGTGGCAGAGGGATGAGGATTCCCACTGTCCTGTTATCCTCTGTAAGGTATTTTTTCGCAACGCGCTGGATATCCTCTGGCGTGACTTTTTGTATTGAGGGAAGATAATCATCGATTGTCCGCCAGCCCGTAACTATTTCATACTGCCCAAGGAGCATTGCCTGCATGCATATCGAATCCTGGGCGAAGATAAATGCAGTTTCAATCTGATTTTTGACTTTTTCAAGCTCACGGGTTCCCACAGGTTCCTTTTGCAGCATCTGTATTTCATCATATAATGCATGTTCAACTTCACGAACCTCTTTGCCTGGAGCCAACTCTGCAGAAACATAGAAAAGATTGGAGTCCTTCGAAAGAAGCGAATTTTCAGCATCTGAATCCAATACGAGCTTTTTCTTCCAGACAAGATTCTGATAGAGCCGGGAGCTCTTCCCCTGTGAGAGGAGTGCTGCAATTACCTCGAGGACATAACTGTCCTGATCTGTGAGATTCGGGACATGATACCCGATGAGAAGGTAGGGAAGTTCGGCCTCCCTTTTCACGATTATTCTCCGTTCGCCGGTTTGTGATTTCTCCGCATTCTTGCGCTGGTCCGGTGCGCCGCTTTTGGGAATGGAGCCAAAGGCTTTCTCGATCTTTGGCAGGATTTCATCTTTCTTGAAATCACCCGCTACCACGAGAAAAGCATTTGCAGGATGATAAAACAGCCGGTGATGTGCCTTTACCTCATCGAGCGTAAAGCTTTCTATATCCTCCTTCCAGCCGATAACAGGCCAGTGATAGGGAGAAATCTGAAATGCTGCAGCCTCCATCTGTTCCGACAAATATACCTGCGGATCATCTTCGGTAGTCAGCCTCCGCTCCTCCATGATCACCATATGCTCTGTCCGGAAATCCACTTCCCTCAGGGTGAGATTCTGTATCCTGTCAGCCTCAAGGTCTATCGGTATCTGGATGCGGTCTGCGCTGATATTCACAAAAAAGGAAGTGTAATCCTGGGTTGTAAAGGCATTATCATCTCCCCCGTTTGCCTGTATGATGCGGGAGAATTCTTCAGGCCCGACTTTCTCTGTTCCCTTGTACATCATGTGTTCCAAGATGTGCGAGAGTCCTGTTTTCCCCCACGACTCATTGCGGGACCCAACACGGTACCATACCTGGAACGTCACAAGGGGCGCCTTGTGGTTTTCAAGGAGAATTACCTTCAGGCCATTCGCGAGCGTGGTTTCAAAAACCTGCTCTCCGAGCCTTGCTTCTGCGGTGAGTATCCATAGGCATTGAACAAGAATGATGAGCAGAATACGCCAAAGCGCAATTTTTTTATTCATTTTTATAATTTCCATTTTTGGTCCAAATTTGGAATTTACGATTCCATATTTTTCGTGCGGAAAGCATGAAAGTCAAGGGGGAATCAGTCAAGGATGAATAGGAACAAATTTAGAGATGATTTTGTATGGTAGGCGATGCTGGTATCGAACCAGCGACCTCTTCCGTGTGAAGGAAGCGCTCTACCACTGAGCTAATCGCCCGCCGGTGAAAGGGACAGAACAG
>JALHSV010000184.1 GCA_022865525.1 Thermodesulfovibrionales bacterium | reverse complement strand
GATATGCCGCAGGCAAAGTACACTTTGGGACATACGGTCTTTCCCGTCTGTCCAACCTGATGCCTGTAAGGGATCCATCCGGAATCAACCGCCGCCCTTGAAGATCCCACCGCACCACCGAGAAGTTCCGCAAGTTCCGCAATGAGCTTAAATCCTTTCGGGTCCCCTAATCCTCTTCCGCCGGATACAATAATGTCAGCTTCCTGAAGATTAATCATGAAGTCAGATGTGTCTTTTACCGTCTGAAGAACTTTTGTCCGCGACTGTAAGTCTTCTGACTTTACATGAATAATATCACCTTTTTTTGACTCGTCATACCGGCCACGTTTCATCACTCTGGGCCTGACCGTTGCCATCTGGGGCCGGTAATTTGGACAGAGGATTGTCGCCATAATATTACCGCCGAATGCCGGCCTTATCTGGAGAAGGTTTTTTGTCTCCTTATCAATTGCAAGGGATGTGCAATCTGCGGTAAGCCCTGTCCTTACCCGCGCTGCGACCCTTGGGAAAAAAGAGCGTCCGATAGGTGTTGCACCGGTGAGCACAATTTCCGGCCGATGTTCAATAATCAGTGAGGTCAGCAATTGTGCATACGGTTCATCATGAAAATGTTCGAAGATGGGATCAGACGAGTGATAGACCTTATCAGCACCCCAGCAAATAAGCTCCTGGGCTTCTGATTGGTACGCACCAAACAGAACGGCTGAGAGGTCTGTCCCGATATCATCCGCAAGTCTTCTTCCGATGCCGAGGAGTTCATATGAAACAGAGGCGACTTGTCCTCCCCGTTGCTCTGCAAAAATCCATACCCCTTTATAGGAATGCATATCTTCAAGGCCTACAGGTGCTTCCTTCTCAACCTCTATAATTGCGCCTTCAGGACACATGCTGATGCAGGCCATGCATACCTGGCAGTATTCATTGATCAATGCCTTTCCCTCTTTCATCACGATTGCGTCAAAAGGACATGATGAGAGGCATTCTTCGCATCCTTTACATTTTTCCGCATTGATAATTACAGGCATCTGATCCCCCTCAGCTCCTGAAGCAAGGCATCAACCTGTTCTTCCGGTGATCCTTCAAGCATCTTCCTCCCTGAGCGTGCTTCGGGTGTAAAGATATTTTTTACCTGTGTCGGTGAACCCTTGAGACCGATGTCATTTTCATCTGCCATGATGTCGGCCCGACCCCATTTTTGTATTTCTGCCTTCTTGGCAGCCATTTTTCCTTTCAGCGATGGCAATCTCGGTTCATTTAATTCCTTTACAACAGTCAAAAGCACAGGGAGCGGAGATTCAATCACATCGTATCCGTCATCCATGAGCCTCTGCACTCTTATGGATGTGCCGGTTATTTCCTCTATCTTTCTCACATACGAAATATGCGGGATATTGAGAAACTCGGCTGTTTCAGGTCCCACCTGAGCGGTATCACCATCGATCGCCTGTTTTCCGCAGATAATTATATCGGCACCAATCTTCTGAATTGCCTTTGACAGGGTAAAAGATGTTGCCCATGTGTCAGAACCTGCAAATGCCCTGTCTGAAAGAAGGATTCCGTCATCGGCACCCATCGCAATAGCATCTCTGAGAGCTGTTTCAGCCTGCGGAGGCCCCATGGTAAGAACGATAACCGTGCCTTTTACCCTATCCTTGATCTGAAGGCCTGCCTCAAGCGCATGCATGTCAAAGGGATTGATGATGCTCGGAACACCTTCCCGTATTAATGTGCCCGTCTCAGGGTTTATCTTTACCTCAGCGGTATCAGGGACCTGTTTAATACATACGACTATAGTCATGATGAATCATCCTTTCACGATTATGATACGTTTCCATAGAAATGAGAATGGTATTATACGATGGTAATTTTTATGATGTAAAGATGAACAGATGCTACGGTATCCCGATGCGAAACCGGTAGTGCATATAGCTGAAGATTACTCCATCGGGAATAATCTCTTCAAGCTTCAGGCCGGTGGTCAAATACTGCCCTTCTTTCATCCTGTTGCCATTCACCCTCACCATTCTCGCATCAGGCTCATCCGCATAGAGAAAGACAGAGAGAGAAAAGTCCGGAAGTTTCTGTCTGACGGAAGAAGGCAGTTCGTTCAGGCTATACAGTTTCGTTTTATCAGGTGGTGGTATCTCAGTCTCTGGTGCAGACATTGTATTGCCCGGAGAAATCCTCGTGATATCGTGATTTGTCCCTTCTCCCTTCCGCACAAGATGTTCCTGGCTCTTCCTGTGTTCTTGTGAATTCAGGATGTTCGAAGGTGACTTTCCTGTATGCGGGTCATTTTTAATAGGAATATACTTTTGCTCATCTTTCATTTGAGGCGCGCTTTGTGGCGGATTGTTTGCCTGTTGTGGCTTATGAATATTCTGACTCGCGTCTTCCTGAACCACAGGAGCTTTCTGCGAATACCGGGAACCAAACCACAATCCAAATATCACTGCGTTTATGAGTAATGCTGCCATGATTACGAAAAGCCATACAGCACGCTTTCTCTTTTCGTGGGGAAGAGGTTCCTGAACAGTCAGCGGATCAGGAATCGATCCACGTCTGCGTTCTCTTTCAGACTTTCTGAGTGCATCAAGAATATATGACATGATTGTTCAGCCTCCTGTTATCTCATGAGGAACGGATCACTGCTTCCGGTTTTATTCATAACGCAGATGAACGTTTGGGGTCCTACAACACCGTCAGGTTCAAGACCCTTACTGATTTGAAATTTCTTCACCCGATTTACCAGTTCATCATGATATATATCTGTTGGATGCTGATTATCCATCATCCCGTGGATAACCGCCAATTGACTGTCCAACCATTGTACGATAGGTCCCTGATTCCCTGGATAGATAGTCCCTGAGTAATTCTTTGGTGTCCTCCACAATAACAGGTAGTATCCAGACCACTTTTTTTCGAACTCCGGCACTTCCACAGTCTTTGCTTGGCTTCCAAGGACGAGAACAGCGCTCTGCCCTTTTATTTCTTTTAACGCAGCAAAATATTCTCTTCCCTGGTTGTCGATGAGCTTTAATACCGCAGGTTTGTTCAAAGTATTCAGAGTTTTCATATCACCATTCTTTTGAAGACAACGGAGGCCCTTATCCTGAACATACCCACATGCATCATCAGGCTCTTTTACTGCATACGGAATACCCCATTCGTGAAAAAGAGCCTGATATGCCAGTTCTTTGCTTCGTTCAATAGGCTCTCCGGACGGCCACTCCGTTGAATCAAATTTCTTGAATTCGGTATTCCTTCCTTCTTCTTCAGAGGTGCTGTTTGTCGCAAATAATGACATCCGAGTTTTCTGATGATAAAAAGTTGCGGCAAGTGCTGTTCCGCAAATGATTAATACAAGGCCTGCCATTACCCATCTCAATTTTTCTTTTTGCCTGCTTCCCGATTTCCCTAAAACCTCCTGTGCAGCCTTAACGAGAGTTTTTTTGTCAACACGGGGAATTCCCTGCACATAAGCACCGAGAAGAGCTCTGTCGCATATGATGTTAATCAGCCGTGGAATACCACGACTCAGATGATAAAGTTCACCGATAGCAGCACTGAGAAATATAGTCCGGTTTGCACCGCCAACTGAAAGCCGATGATTGACATATGCCGCAACATCTGCTTTCGATAAAGGGCCTATATGATAGCGTGCTGTTATTCGCTGTGACAGTTGGGACATTTCAGGTCTTGAAAGTATATCCCTGAACTCCGGTTGACCGATCATGATTATCTGGAGCAGTTTCTGCTGGTTGGTTTCAAGATTTGTGAGAAGGCGGACCTGTTCAAGCACGTCCAGGCTCAGGTTCTGTGCCTCTTCTATAATAAGGACTGTTTTTTTCCCCTGTGCATAGGCGTCAAGCAAAAAGGCATTGATGGCATCCACATAAATCTTGATACTGGAACAGCCAACGGGATAGGGTATTCTCAATTCATCACATAGGGTAGCGAGCAGCTCTTCAGCAGTCATTTTTGGGTTAAGGATGAAAGCAATGTTCACATTTTCAGGGACTTGCTCGAGCAGGCAGCGGCTGACTGTTGTTTTGCCGGTACCGACCTCGCCGGTAAGCAGGACAAACCCGCCATCGGTATTCATCCCGTAGAAGAGATGAGCAAGAGCCTCACGGTGCTGTCCGCTCATGAAAAAAAAACGGGGATCTGGTGAAATGGAAAAAGGCAGTTCTGTAAAACCAAAGTGCTTTTTGTACATAATCGATTTAAGGTTATATCAAAATATAGTTAAAGAATTACAAGTCGTTACATTGTCATTGCGAGCATTTTATCCCCTATAAGAGGGGGGGAATCTTTCCCAAATGACTCTGCGTGTCATTAGGAGCCGAAGGTCGTAGAATCTTATTTTTCGTGAATCATGCATCACAAAACTTTGGGATACTGGTTTTCGGGAGAATATGCAGATGAATCTTCTCGTCTTTCTCAAGCGCATTGAATAGTTGTTCTCCCGTCTGCCGCAGAGAATCGTGATTATCTGCGGCCAATACAAGGCGGAATCTGTTGAATCCTGAATTGTCCCTTTCCCTTTTCCCGATGTCTGCAAGCATCGGCAGGAGATCTTTCAGTAAATCCGGAGTATCAATTGCGAAAACATAGATCAAAAGCCTGTTTCCGATAGTAATCTTGTATGGAATATTGACGCTATCACGCAGAATATTGGACTCACACGTGATATGCTGAAATACTTCTTCGGGACAGCCGCACCCGAGGGTATTTTGAGCAAAGGATTTTATCATGTCTTTATCTATCATAAGGTTGATACTATCATTTCTTCTCGTTATTTACAACACATTGGGATTCTTAAAGTAATTGAACAGGGCAACTGCTTTCGCTATAATTGAATACAATGAAGATTGTTCCGGCCATACTCGCTGAACGTGAGAATGACTTTTTTTTCCTGGTAAAACAGGCTGAAGCTTTTACCAGTTATGTTCAGATTGATATCATGGACGGATTTTTTGTCCCGTCCCACAGTTTTCCTGTATCTGCACTTAACAGGCTCAAGACAGGCATTGACTTCGAAATACACTTGATGGTGAAACACCCTGCTGCTTTTATGATTCAGGTTGCTCATCCTCGCCTCAAGAAAGTTATCTACCATTTTGAATCTGATGTGAAACACAGGGACTTTATCAACCAATTGAAAAAGCGGGGGATAGCGTCAGGACTCGCAATAAAGCCGGATACCCCTCTTCAGGCTTTCAGTCATATAGCCGGGCATGTTGACACCCTGTTGTTCATGACTGTTGACCCAGGATACTATGGAAGTCCTTTCAAGCCGGCAGTGCTGGAAAAAATACAAGAGACACGCTCACGCTTTAACAATACAGTTATTGCCGCTGATGGTGGTGTATCACTCAGCAACCTGCAACTATTCCTCGATGCAGGTGTTGATTATGCCTGCGTCGGAAGCAGAATCTTTCACGGTGATAATCCCGGTGAAAACTACAGCCAGTTTCTCAGGAGATTGGAAGAAATTGAGAAGGTGAGGTAATGGAATGAGACTTGGGTATATCGGTTTAGGGAAAATGGGGTTTGCTCTGATGAAGTCTTCTCTCTTCAATCTGGAAAGGTATTTATGATCACCATAGAAAATTTAGAAAAAATAGCAAAGCTGATCCGTTACTACATTATTTCCTCAACAACAGCAGCCGGCTCAGGCCATCCTACTTCATCGCTGTCTGCTACAGACTTAATGACCGCCCTTTTCTTCAGTGGATTGTTCCGGTTCCATGCAGACCATCCGGAACATCCGAACAATGACAGACTGATATTTTCCAAAGGACATGCATCTCCGCTTTTTTACGCTCTCTGGACTGTTGCCGGGAAAATAACTGAACAGGAACTGATGAGCATGAGAAAATTCGGGAGTCCACTGGAAGGACATCCCACCGTTACGTTCCCGTATACCGAGGCAGCAACAGGTTCTCTCGGTCAAGGACTTTCAATCGGTGTCGGTATGGCACTCAACGCTAAATATATCGATAAACTGCCATACAGAACCTTTGTTCTCCTTGGTGACAGCGAAATGGCAGAAGGCTCACAATGGGAAGCCATCCAGATTGCAGCACATTACCACTTGGACAATCTTATCGGGATCATTGACGTCAACCGGCTTGGTCAAAGGGGCGAAACAATGTACGGGCACAATCTGGACGCCTACCGGAAAAGGATATCCGCCTTTGGCTGGAAAACAATGCTTGTCGACGGACATTCTCTTGAGGAGATCATTGATGCCTATAAAAAGGCTTTCAGGGTAAAAACGAAGCCGGTTATGATCATAGCAAAGACGATAAAAGGAAAAGGTTTCCCGTTTCTTGAAGATAAGGACGGTTGGCATGGAAAAGCACCAAAAAAGGAAGAATATGAACGTGCATTGCTTGAGTTCGGGACAGTCGATACCTCGATCCGAGAGGAAATTCGTAAACCGCTCAATCGTGAACCTGAAAAAATAATCCCCCGAAAATCTTCAGAAATTTCATATCCTCCGGACAAGCCTGTAGCAACTCGAAAGGCCTACGGAACGGCACTTGCACGGATCTTTCCAGCTTTTCCGGATATCGTGGTTCTGGATGCTGAGGTCAGTAACTCCACCTTCTCCGAGATTTTCAGGGCTCAATATCCGGAACGCTTTTTCGAGATGTTTATCGCTGAACAAAACATGGTCGGGGCTGCGTTAGGTCTCTCCCGCAGAGGGAAGACCCCATTCATATCAACCTTTGCAGCATTCTTTACACGGGCTTTCGATCAGATCAGGATGAGTCAGTATTCGGGTCCGAATATCAAATTCTGCGGCTCTCATGCCGGTGTATCGATCGGAGAAGACGGACCGTCGCAAATGGGGCTTGAAGATATCGCCATGTTCCGGGCAATCCTGAACAGCGTTGTTCTTTATCCATCAGATGCAGTTTCGACAGAAAAACTGGTGGAGGAAGCTGCGAAATATCATGGGCTGGTCTATATCCGCACCACGAGACAGGACACTACAATTCTCTACACGAACAATGATGAATTTCATATCGGCGGGAGCAAGGTTCTCAGAAAAAGCGACCATGATCGTATCACTGTTATCGCTTCAGGCATAACACTCCATGAAGCAGTGGCTGCCTCTGAAGAACTGAAAAGGGAAGGAATTTCTGTTCGTGTTATCGATCTATACAGCGTTAAACCAATCGATACAAAGACCATCATGGAAGCTGCTCATGAGACCGGAGTAATCATCACGGTTGAGGACCACTTTGCAGAAGGCGGTATTGGCGAGGCAGTAAGAAGTACCCTGAGCACAATGCCCGTTCCGGTGCATTCCCTTGCTGTACGGAAGATGCCGAAAAGCGGGAAACCTGGAGAACTCCTCGATTATGAGGAGATTTCAAGGAATGCCATAGCGAGAAAAGTCAGGGAAGTGATAGAAGGGTAAAAAACTTCATATGAGGAAATTAACATAGAGCAGGATTTAGAAGCCATAAGCATTAAGTCACCTAAGATGTAATGGAGATGAACGGCAATGCCATACCCTGAAGCAGAACATTTAGTTGTTCCATATTTGAAGTACGCACATGGTCTCTATAATATTCTGGTCATTATGCTGTTTCTTTTTCAGGGATGGCTTGGTCTAAAGATCAGGCATGGAAGAATATCCGGTAATCCGCAAGAGGTAAAGTTTGTGAGAAGACACAGAAAGGTTGGGCCTGCTTTTGCCATTATGGGCATCTTTGGTTTTATCGGCGGCATTGGCACTGCCTATCTGAGTGAAGGAGAGATTTTTGAATATCCGTTTCATTTCCTGACAGGATTGACCATAAGCTGTCTGATTATCCTTACGTTCCTGATTTCGAGGAACATAAGGGGCCGTGAGTCACCTTGGAGAAATCCTCATTACATCATCGGGATAGTGATCATCACCCTCTATTTCGTTCAGGCTTATCTGGGAATAGGGATGGTATTCTAAACCAAATTATTCGCAAACTGAACGGCAGATATTGTATTTGAGCGGGTTTGAATACTGTCGAAGACAGAATGAAGAACCCTGCGGCATGGACCGTAGGATTCTTAACGTAAGGAATTGTTTTTTCCTATTCGCTTGCTAACCCCGCTGCAAGCCGACGGGAATGCGCTCGCTATCCGTTTCATCTCGGAGGTCGATACGACCGAGAATGAGCGAAAATACTGTATCTGCAGGCATACAGGATATGTATGAATAAGGCAGGCTAAGCAATACCTTACGCTTCCGATGCCTTCTTTAGGTCTTTCAGAAATGTTTTCGTAAGAGACCGCATTCGCTTTTCAGGAAAGAGGAACCCTCCGG
>JALHSV010000183.1 GCA_022865525.1 Thermodesulfovibrionales bacterium | reverse complement strand
CGGAGAAAAGGCAGTTGTGGTATTACGGACAGACAGCATCAGCAATGGCAAAAAAGCACTGAAAAAAGCTGGAGTTGCTGTGCTCTCACCTAATAAAGTATATACGTTATAAGTTCTCTATTGAGAGCGTCGTTTTACCAGAAACACACAGGGTCTGCGTGAAATAACGACATTTACTCCTTCAGCGTCCAGCTTTTCTTTCAGGAGTGCTTCTGTTTTCTCTCCATCATACGGGTCGGTCACTACAACAGAATTCACGCCGCAGGACTTGCAGAGTCCCTCGAGAGAGGTTTTTCCACCTTCTTCGCCTTTTGCTGTTACGCCGGTTAATGGTGTTGGTTGGTGACCAGTCATTGCCGTCGATGAATTATCCAGAATAAGCACAAGGATATTTGCCTTGTTATAAACAGCATTAATCAGGGCAGGTATTCCGGAGTGAATAAAGGTAGAATCTCCAATTACTGCTGCCACTCTTTTTACCCCTTGTTTGGAAATACCTGCTGCCTTACTGATGCCGGCTCCCATGCAGAGGCAGGTATCCACTATCTGATAGGGCGGAGTAGCTCCAAGTGTATAGCAGCCGATATCACCGGCTGTGAATGTGGGTTGAACTGCTTTAAGTGCATCATAGAGCTTACTGTGCGGGCACCCGGGACACAACACAGGCGGCCGGGGTGGTAGATGCTTCGAAGGTTTAAACCTGTTCTGCCCTATGCTCCAGCCCGGGATATGCTCAGCTAATGCATCCGGTCCCAGTTCTCCTATACTGCTTATTTCGCCTGAAATCTTACCTTTCACCCGGGAAGAATATCTTTTTGCGATCTCTTCTACAAATGGTTCCCCTTCTTCCAGTACCCAGACTTCTTCTAACCCTTGCACAAACTCCTCGATCAATTTTTCGGCAATAGGGTAATAAGAAATTTTTAAGATGGCATATTCAGGGCCGTACTCTTTTGCATAGACATACCCGATACCACAGGTAATGATTCCTTTTTTCTGACCATGCTGAAACGTCTTGTTAAGTCCTGAATCTTGTCCCCATTGTTTCAGACCTTCCTGTTTTTCGTTTAAATTTCTGTGACATTTCAAAACATTGCTTGGAACGGCAATCATGTTCGCAGGATCTTTCTGCAACGAAAGAGGATTCTGCTCCCGGATAGATCCCATCACCACTGGTGAAAAGGCATGGGATATCCTTGTCACCGTTCTCAGCATCACCGGAAGACCCATCTTCTCAGATAATTCAAAGGCCATGATCGTCATATCCTTGGCTTCCTGAGAATCGCTCGGTTCAAGGCATGGTATTTTTGCAAATCTCGCATAAAAACGGGAGTCCTGTTCGTTCTGTGAAGAATACGCTCCCGGATCATCCGCAACTGCAAGGACTAACCCTCCCTTGATCCCAAGATACGCAATAGTCATTAATGGGTCTGATGCGACATTGAGTCCTACATGTTTCATGGAACAAATCGCTCTTTTTCCTGCATAGGAAGCACCGATCGCGGTTTCGAAAGCCACTTTTTCATTAACCGCCCATTCCACATCACCAGTGAAATTACGTGCGATATATTCCAGAATTTCGGTAGCCGGGGTTCCAGGATAACTTGTTGCCAGAGATAT
>JALHSV010000182.1 GCA_022865525.1 Thermodesulfovibrionales bacterium | reverse complement strand
CTGTTTGATGAAATGCAGGAGGACCCTATCCTTGTTATTAAATGGAAAGAGATTTATGAACATCTCGAGAATGCATCTGATAAGTGTGAGGATGTTGCCAATATATTGGAAGCCATAGTCCTCAAACATGCCTGAAAGTTATTTTTTACTCCTCTGTGTCATAATCCTTGCTCTTGTATTTGATTTCATAAACGGTTTTCACGATACAGCAACAGCCATTGCCACTTCAGTATCAACAAGGGCTCTAACTCCTAAGGCAGCAGTTGCAATGGCAACAATATTAAATTTGGTCGGTGCGTTGTCTGGAACTGCTGTCGCTAAAACAGTCGGTACCGGACTCGTAGAGACTTCAAGTATCACACAGGTGACAGTAATATCTGCGCTTATAGCTGCAATAGCATGGGACCTTATAACATGGTATCTTGGTCTCCCTACATCCTCAAGCCATGCCTTACTCGCTAGCGTGGTAGGTGCTGCGGTGGCTACAGCAGGGTTTAATATCATTATTCAAAGGGGAGTTTTAAAGGTCCTCGCCGCCTTGGTCTTGTCTCCCCTCATCGGATTTGTCCTGAGTTATTTCTTTATGGTTGCCCTGAACTGGGGATTCAAAAAATCCACACCAGCACTGGTCAATAATCTTTTCGGCAGGCTTCAGATTTTATCAGCTGCCTATATGGCATTCAGCCACGGTAGTAACGATGCTCAGAAAACAATGGGAATTATCACAATGGCTTTGGTGAGTTATTACCAACTTCCCCAGTTTATTGTCCCATTATGGGTCATGATACTTTGTGCATCGGCTATGGCATTTGGTACAGCGTTTGGAGGCTGGAAGATCATGAAAACCCTTGGAATGCGTCTGGTTCAACTGCGCCACATTCATGGGTTTGCTGCTCAGACATCAGCAGCAACTATTATAGAGATTGCATCAAGAATCGGCCTTCCTCTTTCGACAACTCATGTGATTTCGTCGACCATAATGGGTGTTGGAGCGTCTAAGCGGTTTTCGGCAGTCAGATGGGGAGTTGGCGGGAATATCGTACTTGCCTGGGTTCTAACACTGCCCGCATGCCTTATCCTTGCATGGATCATATGTAAAATCTTGCATCTGATTCTCGGATAAATCGCTCTGAATTCTGAGAAATCAATCAGGCTTGAAGTGAATCGCTTATATCCTTTTCAGATACTTCTTTCTGTATTCTTACCTTACCGATCTTTTCCGGCAGAATAAATTTCAACGCTCCCGCAACTGCTTTTTTGTCGAGTTTCATTGATGAAAAAAGGTCGCCGGTTTTGATATCTTCAGGCATTTCGGAAGGGAGTCCATACGAATCAATGAGCGCCTTGATTCTCTGAGCATGCTCTTTGTCAATAATGCCGAGTAGCTCTGAGAGCCTTGCCTCAAGGCACATTCCAATCGCGACTGCTTCTCCATGAAGGAATCTTGTGTATCCTGTAACAGTCTCAACGGCATGGCCAATGGTATGCCCGTAATTGAGGATAGCCCTCAGTCCTGATTCGCGCTCATCCTTTGAGACAACTTCTGCTTTGATCTCACATGAGCGTTTAATAATATGGGTGACAGTATCGCTGTCAATGTTCAGAATTTTATCTCTGTTATGCTCAAGAAATCTAAACAATTCCTCATCATGAATAACTCCGTATTTTATCACTTCGGCAAGGCCGGCAAGTAATTCTCTTTCCGGAAGGGTCTTTAGGGTTTCTGTATCAATCCAGACAATTCCTGGCTGCCAGAAAGTCCCGATCATGTTTTTCCCGAGCTTATGATTGAAACCTGTCTTGCCTCCGACAGAACTATCGACCTGAGCGAGGAGTGTTGTGGGAATCTGGATAGAGGAAATCCCTCTCATATAGGTAGATGCAGCGAATCCTGTTATATCACCGATAACCCCGCCTCCCAGAGCAATAAGGGCAGATGATCTGTCGAGCTTATACCTGAGCAGTTCATCGTATATATGCTCTACCCGAATCAGGTCTTTGAATTCCTCACCGTCCGGAATGGTTATCGTGAGCAAATCAAACCCTGCTTTTCTAACCGTATCAGTTACCCTGTCGCCATACAGCGAAAAAACCGTTGGATTACTGACCATGGCAATCTTCGGGCTGAGATCAAACAAGGTGAGTCTGTCCCCAATCCCGTCGAGTGTGTCGCTTCCTATATAAATGTTATAGCTTCTCTCAGCAAGGTCTACCCTGATTTTTTCCATCTTTCTCTCTCACAAAAAAAATGATACGAATAAAAGTAAGTACACATTGACTGCAGTTTCTGTCATTGCGGCTTGTCCGCAATCCTTTTTTCTAAGAAGGATTCCCGCCAAGCGGGAATGACACTTCATGTGTTCTTACTTATAAACTCTTTAGTATATAATCTTATCGTTTCGTTCGGTTTTCAAATACCCTCATTCAGGATTTTATTGAGAATTCTTTGCCTTTTCTATTATTTCCTCTGCAATCTGAAGGGGAGTTTTATCTTCAGTATCGATCATCATATCAGCTTTTTCGTAAAATGGCTTCCTGAAATTTAAGAGCTCGTTGATCTTTTCAAGGGGTTTTTCGACCTGAAGTAGCGGCCTTTCGCTGGTTCCGCTTGTCCTCCGGTGGATTGTTTCCGGCGTTGCCATAAGACAGATCACCATCCCTGTCTTTTTCAACGCATCCATATTTTCCTGCCTCAGGACAGCACCCCCACCAGTGGAGATAAGAACATTCTTTTCCTGGGAAACTTTGTCGATCATCTCTGTTTCCATTTCCCTGAACTTCTGTTCTCCAAACTGCTCGAATATCTGGTTGATGCTCATCTTTGCAGATTTAATAATTTCCGTGTCTATGTCAATCAATTTCATGGTAAGAAGACGGGCAAGTTCCCTGCCAACCTCGGTTTTCCCTGTTCCCATGAAGCCGGTAAGGATTAGATTTTTCATAGTTAGAGATATTGTAGTAGTTACAGGGTAT
>JALHSV010000181.1 GCA_022865525.1 Thermodesulfovibrionales bacterium | reverse complement strand
GCACCTTTTGAAAGAATTTCTTCAGCTAATGCAATACCAAGGTTTTCTGCATGTCCGGGTTCGCCTTCACTATACCCCTTTATGATCTTGTCCCCGGAGATGCTTCCAACAAGTCCTTGCATCACGATTCTTCCATCTTTCAGTCTCGCATGTGCTGCAATGGGTACCTGGCATCCCCCTTCCAGTTTTTTCAGGAAAGCCCTTTCAGCTTTCACGCATACGAACGTTTCCGGATGATTCAATGCTGAAACGAGGTTATTCACCCATTCATCGTTGATCCTGCATTCAATCCCGATAGCACCCTGTCCTATAGCTGGAAGGCTGATATCAAGCGGGAGGATCTCGGTGATCCCGTCCTGCAATCCAAGCCTATTCATCCCCGCAGCTGCCAGGATGATTGCATCGAACTGCCCTTCATCCAGTTTCCGCAGCCTCGTGTCAAGATTGCCCCGCAACTGCTCTATCTTCAAATCAGGCCTGAGACTGAGCAGTTGACATGATCGCCGGAGGCTGCTCGTCCCGATTTTTGCATTTTGGGGAAGTGAGAAAATTAATGAGGGTTTTGACTCTACATCTTTCACTTTTAACTTTTCACTTTTAACTTTTAATTTCTTGTTTACTATCAACGCATCCCGCGGGTCTTCCCGTTCACACACAACCGGGAGATGCAAGCCATCCGGAAAATCTGTTGGGACATCCTTCATACTGTGGACAGCGATATCGGCCTCATACCGCAGAAGTGCCTCCTCTATCTCCTTAACAAACAGTCCTTTGCCTCCCACCTGAGCCAAGGGCACGTCTAAAATTTTATCTCCGGTCGTTTTGATCTTCCGGATCTCGATCCCAAGATCAGGGGAGAGCTTTTGCAGCTGAGTTTTGACAAATTCAGCCTGCCAGAGCGCGAGTTTGCTCCCCCGGGTACCGATCGTTATCCGCTTACTCATCATTCTTTTCTCCGTTGATACCGTAAAGCCGCCTGATTGCGGCAACAAGCATTTCCTTATTTTCAACATCCCCCTTTAACGCCGCAGTAGGAGGATGAATGAGTTTATTCATGATGGCGGTGGCCATGTACTCTATAGCTTCTTTCTCTTTCTCCCCCATATCCTGGATCTTGTTGAAAAGCTTATCAAGCTCTTCTTTCCTGATCTCCTCAGCCTTTTCCCTCAGGGCTATAATGGTTGGGACAGAATCAAGAGATGCCTGCCACTTGAGAAATGTCTCCAGCTCTTCGGCAATGATCCTTTCCGCCTTCTCCGCCTCCTTCTGCCTCTCAAACATATTTGTAGCAACAACGCCCTGGAGGTCGTCAACGTTATAGAGATAGACGTTCTCGAGATCATTGATTGCGGGATCGATATTTCTCGGAACAGATATGTCGATGATAAAGACCTGGCGCTGTTTTCTCTCTTTCATTACCTTTTGCATCTGACTTTTTGTGAGGATATAGTGCGGGGCTCCGGTTGAGCAAATCATAATATCAGTTCGTACCATCTCAAGGATGAATTCATCGAATTTGACAGGCCTTCCATGAAACTCCTTGGCAAGATCACATGCACGATCAAACGTCCTGTTTGAAACCAGAACCTCTTTTACGCCATTGCCGATCAGGTGTTTCGCAGCGAGCTCTGCCATCTCACCGGCCCCTAACAGCATGAATACCCTGCTTGAGAGATCGGTAAATATTTTTTTTGCCAGTTCGACAGCTGCAAAGCTTATCGAAACAGCGTTTTCAGCTATCTTTGTTTCTGTTCTCACCCTCTTTGCAACAGATATCGCTTTTTTCATCAATTTATTCAGGAGGATCCCGGTGGTTTTTTTCGCAAGTGCCAGTTCGAATGCATCCTTCAATTGGCCAAGGATTTGCGGTTCACCGAGCACCATGGAGTCGAGGCTCGCTGCAACTCTGAAGACATGTCTTACCGCATGGATATCATCATAGACATATAATGAATTGTCGAGTGAGCTTCTGTTTATATTGTGGAATGCTGAGAGGAACGACTTGACGGACTCCGATGCCTGTTGGGTATCCTGAATATTTGCATACAGTTCTACCCTGTTACAGGTAGAGATAATCATGGCCTCCTCTATCCCCGGCAGTTCCCTGAATCGTATCAGGCCTTCTTCAAGTTTATCGCCCTGGAATGCAAGTTTTTCCCTCACATCAACATCGGCAATCTTATGATTCAGGCCAACAACGAAAACCTTCATAGAAAAACGTGAAGCCCTTTCTTGAGTAATTTAACCCCAAAGAAGGCGATAATAATCGTGAGAAAGCCGATCATGGATAATAACGCCGCCCTTTTCCCTCTCCATCCGGCAACCAGCCGTGCATGCAGGACACTTGCATAAATGAACCATGTTATCAATGACCACGTTTCTCGTGGATCCCAGTTCCAGTAGCTTCCCCATGCGGTCTCCGCCCAGAGTGCACCGGTAATGATTGCTAAGGTAAGCAGCGGAAAGCCAAAGGTGATCAGCCGGTAGTTGATTTCATCGAGAGTCTGCAGGCTCGGCAATCTTTCAAACAGACTGCCAAGGCGCTTCGTTTTTACATAACGTTCCTGGACAAGATACATGCACCCGATCCCAAAGGCAAGGGCAAAAGCAGCATTGCCGAGAAAGGCAAACACCGTATGAATGCCAAGCCAGTAACTCTGGAGCGTTGGGCTCAAGGGTTTTATTTCCCGCGAGAGCATGGATGATGAGAGCATGAGAAGAAAAACAATCGGCATGATGAAGGAAGAGAGGAGGCTGATTTTATATCTGAACTGAAGGATGAAAAAGATGAGGACTATGCACCAGGCAAAAAAAGACGTTGCTTCATGCGGATTGGTAATGGGAATATGTCCTGCAGTGACATATCGATAGAGTATATTTATCGTGTGGATAGTGAATCCGCTTATTGCAGATAAAAGAGCAATTTTTGCCGTTGTTTTCGACTCTTTGAACAGTTCGGTAATACTGATGAGCGTAGCGGCAAAATAGCATGTCAGGGCAAGTTCGAATAAGAGTACCCCCATTAGAAACAGCCGAGCTCGCAGTCGGTGATCTTTACCTGAAGCTCATTAGCAGCTTTGCCAACTT
>JALHSV010000180.1 GCA_022865525.1 Thermodesulfovibrionales bacterium | reverse complement strand
TGAAAGCTGTTTCCGCATTACAGCTGCCGGTTCATATCATAGGAATTTTACCGGCGACAGAGAATCTTCCCGGGGGTTCTGCATCAAGGCCGGGTGATGTTGTCAGGGCAATAAACGGAAAGACTGTCGAAATTATCAGTACAGATGCTGAGGGACGCATGACGCTCGCTGATGCAATCGGGTATGCAATACGTTATAAGCCAAGGGCTGTCATCGACATAGCAACCCTAACCGGTGCTTGTTCAATAGCCTTCGGCAGTTCTGCAATTGCCATGATGGGAAATAACAGGGATCTTCTTAATGCAATGAAGAGGGCTGGTGAGAATACCTATGAAAGAGTCTGGGAGATGCCCCTTTTTGAAGAATGCAGGGAGTCTCTGAAAAGCGACATTGCCGATTTGAAAAACACGGGAGGAAAAAGCGGCTCGCTCTTATCATCAGCATATTTTCTCTCTGAATTTGCAGGAAAGATTCCATGGGTTCACCTGGACATTGCAGGAACCGCATGGGCAGAAAAAGAAAGGCCCTACATCCCGAAGGGAGCTTCAGGCGTAGGAGTCAGGCTTCTCTTAGCCCTTATAAAGGAGTTGCAATGAGAATAATTACCTTACTATGCACCGTGTCTTTTATCTTTATTCCAACGCTCGCTTTTGCCTGGGGTCCGTTGACACATACGTACCTTGGCAATGAGTTGCTGTCACTCGGGTCATTGCTCCCTGCAGCCATTTATAAGATCATCAGGCGCCATAAAAAGGACTTTATTTACGGAAATCTCATGGCAGATATCATTGTGGGAAAGAAATATCTTCCTGATCACAAAAACTCGCACAGTTGGGGATTTGCCTTTAATCTCCTCAGTGCGGCTGAGACAAATCAGCAAAAGGCCTTTGTTTACGGGTATATGTGCCATCTCGCAGCGGACACGGTGGCACACAATAGCTATACAGTAAACAAAAAGAGCGTACGGCATACCTTACTGGAAATGAAAGCCGATTGCATTATTGATAAGAAATACTGGCAGCAGGCAGTTTTTATCGAGCCCGAAATACAGATGAGGAATGATATCTTTCTTCAGAATTCTATCGAACGGTTTATTTTTTCCTTTAAGACAAACAAGAGAATCCTGAAGGGTGTGGCATATTTTACTATCTGCTATCCGGCACGGGTGGGTGACTTTATAGACAGGAATCTCATAACATACATGCCCGATCGTGAAAAAATCGAGAAGCTTCACCATGAGTCACTTGACAGAATTGTGGATCTCTTTCAGCACTGGGAAAAGTCTGCAGCCTTGAAACTCAATCCGAGCGGTACTATGCACAGGAAGAAAATCATCAAGGGGCAGTTCAAGGCGTTTCTCTTTAGACCCCTGAAGATACGGCCCGCTCATTTTTTGCGTAATACGACAAAACGCCTCAGGGAGATGTAACACTTTCTCCGAGCTTTTCCCTGCCGAACGGTGAAAGCTGTCTCAGACTCTTGATGATATCCGGCATAATTTCTATCACCCTATCGACCTCAGCTTCTGAATTATACCGGCTCAGAGAAAACCGTATTGATCCGTGGATAGCCGTGAAAGGCACACCCATCGCCCGGAGAACGTGGGAAGGCTCAAGAGACCCCGATGTACACGCCGAACCGGATGAAGCACAGACCCCATATTCATTCAGTCTCAATAAAATCGCCTCGCCCTCGACATATTCAAAACTCAGGTTCGTTGTATTCGGCAATCTGCTGGTAACATCTCCATTTATTCTGACATCAGGGCATTTATGCATGAGTGCTTTCTCGAGTTTATCACGCAAATGAGCCAGGGATAAGGACTCCTGTGTGATGTTTTTCGCGGCAATCTCACATGCCTTTCCGAGTCCAATAATTGAAGCAACATTTTCGGTACCGGCCCTCCTCCCTCTCTCCTGATGACCACCTATCACGTAAGGATAAAACCTCGTTCCCTTCCGTACATAAAGCACACCTACCCCTTTCGGAGCATGAACCTTGTGGCCTGACAGGGATAACATCTCGACAGGGAGTTTTTTCGTATCAATGGGTATTTTTCCTACAACCTGGACAGCATCGGTATGAAATAGTATCCGCCTCTCTTTGAGCATGTTACCGATCTCAGAAATCGGGAATATATTTCCCACTTCATTGTTTGCATACATAATGGTCACGAGAGCGGTATTGTCATCAATCGCCTTTAAGAGTTCATCGATGTTTAACTGACCTTTACTGTTGACGGTCAGAAAAGTTATCCTGTAGCCTCTTCGTGCGAGATGCTTGCAGAAATTCAAAACAGCAGGATGTTCCACCCGCGTTGTAATGATATGCCTCTTCTGCGGGAATGATTCCACTGCGCTCATAATCGCGGTATTGTCACTTTCTGTCCCGGAGCTTGTAAATATGATCTCTTCCGGCTCAGCTCCGATGAGGTGCGCAACCTTTGCGCGTGCCTCTTCCACTTTTCTGTGAAGCTGCCCGCCGAAGGTATGCATACTTGAAGGATTGCCGTAATAATCCCTGAGATACGGAAGCATCTCCTCAAGGACTTCAGGTGCTACTTGTGTTGTTGCATTGTTGTCAAGATAGATGGTCTTCATTGGGCCACAACGATAATGTCATCGCTTACCAGTTCCCTCAGTTTTTCCTGGATACCGTTAACTGTTACGCCCGACATGACACACCCGGTACACATGCCCCGGAGGGCAATAGTCACTGTCTTACCTTCAATGTCAATGATCTCTATGTCACCGCCGTCAGCCTGCAAACCAGGCCTGATCTCCCTTTCGATAATTTCCTGAATAAGAGCGATCTTCTGGAGATTCGTCAGCTTTTTCGGTTTTTCCGGTTTCTCCGGAATTTTCAAAGACCATAAATCCCTTAGTATTGTTTCTATATCACCCCTGCATTCACCGCAACCACCTCCCGCCTTTGTATAGTCAGTTATCTCTTCTACGGTCGTGAGGTGATTTTCCATTGCCACCTTCCTGATCTTTTCTTCTGTGACGTTAAAGCACTTGCAGAGAACCTTCCCCTCTTCCTCAACAGCAAATGGGATTCCGCGGTAATCTGCAACAGCAGCTTCAAGTGCTTCTCTTCCCATCACCGAGCAATGCATCTTTTCCTGTGGCAGGCCCCCGAGAAAATCCGCAATATCCTGGTTTGATATCCCGAGCGCTTCATCAACAGATTTACCCTTAATAAGTTCAGTGAGAGCTGATGAGCTTGCGATTGCGCTCGCGCAGCCGAAGGTCTGAAATTTCGCGTCAGTGATTTTATTCGTCTCTTTGTCTATTTTCAGGGTCAACCGCAATGCATCGCCACAGACTATGCTACCCACTTCCCCGACAGCATCCGGGTTCTCAATCTCCCCGATATTTTTCGGCTGCAGAAAAAATTCTTTGACCTTCTCAGTATATTCCCACATGTTTAATTTAATCAGAGGGGGCGTAAAAATGTCAATTTAATTCAGTGCAAAATTAAGGGGTTACAGTATTTTTAACCCTTAAAAAATACTGGAATATCATTTCACTTCTGGTATAATGATTGCGTATTTGAGGAAAGGATATTCGCCGGAGTTCATTCGTTCAGATAAATCAATCTTAAAATCAGGAGGACAGAAAGATGGCGTATTACGTTGTTTTAAGTACACTCACGGATGAAGGAAGAAAGACAATCAAGGAGAATCCGAAAAGAATCCTTGAGGTGAATAAGGAACTTGAAAAGATGGGGATTAAGGTAAAGGAGCAGTACGCAGTCCTTGGACCATATGACTTTGTGAATATCATAGAGGCCGCTGATAACTCTGCGATTATGAAAATGTCCGTCGAACTTGGAGCGCGGGGTTCGGTCCAGCTTCTCACACTTGCAGCAATACCCATTCAGGATTTTATCAAAAAGATTAAATAGGACACTTGCTGTTCGTGTTTTTTTTGAAAATCCCCCCCTTTTTTAGCAAGGGGGGGTGAAAGGTGTTGTCAGATGAAAACATGTGCTTTGTGCAGCCGGCAGATTGATATCGACACCTATTTCTCACGGAAATCGTCGTGCCCAAAATGTGGCGGAGACATTCATATCTGCCTGAACTGTAAGTTCTATTCTGAGAAGAGCCATAACAAATGCCGCGAGCCAAAAGCAGAATTTCAGAGGTCACGGGATAAAGCCAATTTCTGCGACTATTTTACCTTCAAGGAATCCTCTTCCACATCCTCCGGCAGGGAGAAGGATGAGGCATTGAGAACATTGGAGGATTTATTTAAAAAACCCTGAAGTTCTGATTCTCTCTGTTCCTCATACTCTCTTTTATTTGATCATCCTGTGCTGTGTGTTCATCCCATGTATCTTCAGCAATCTTGTCAGGAGGGAATGCCGTTCCCTCAGCCGAAGCATCAGATAAAATGGCGATTCCATCAGGATTGAAACAAATTCTTTTGCGATCTTGTCTTTCATAACAATCACTTCCTTGATTGTATTTTCTGAATACCTGAGCCCTGATTCAAGCCTACCCGGGTAGGGTTTTCATAATAGGGTCAAAGGAATAGATTATTATGAATATCGTGAGAGAAACTAAAAAAAAGGGCGAGGGGTTTACCTCGCCCGATAAATTGCTGATAGAATAACTTTCTCTTTATTTCTTATGGGTAGCCCTCATGGTTTGAGCCAGCTCTTTGATCTCCCCGAGGTCCTTTACCATCATCGCCCAACCGTACCAATAGGCATAATCGGGGTTGACATGGAAGAAGGCCTGATACGCCCGCATCCGGTGTTTCATATACATCTGAAATAAGACCTGGTCGATAAAGGAGAGTTTTTTCGTATCACCGCCTCCGGTCTGCATGAAATACAGAAAATCGGGATATGCGAAGGCATAGTTTTCAGGTTTCTTGATAATACCGTCTTTATAGAGCCCGGCAACAATTTCGATCGCATCAGCAAGAAGACGGTCGGTCTTCATCATCATGGTATCACCCGCATTCAATTGTTCGCGGGCATACCGCTCTGAGTGGCAATTGCTGCATATCTTTATCATCTTCTCCCGTTCGGTCTTCCATGCCTCTTCAGTAAGGCGGACCATATCAACCGATTTGACTGCATCAAGTCGTGCTGTCGGCTGACCGGTTTCAGGACTCAAAACACCGAGTGCCTTCAGGATTGTAATCCTGTCGGCTTTCCATTGAGGATCTTCAGGCAAAGGCAGCCTGACGCCAAGGAACCCCCACGCAGTTCTGTTTTCATGAGAACCTGTGGGCATGTGACAATCCTGGCACTTCGGAGCATGAGCATCCTCCGGAAGATTTTTAGAATCCCGTGTAAACCAGCGTGACCCATGTTTAGCGCTGCTCCACATCTCCCACTGGGGATGATCATAACCCATGTGGCACTGCTGACATGCCCTCGGGTCTGAGGCCTCCTTCTTCGAAAAGGTATGTCTGGTATGACATTCATCGCACGAATTCATTTGGTATCTGTACCCTTTATCCCTCTGTTCCTTTTTCTGTGCTTCGGTTTTAATACCCATGTTGTGACAGCCGCCGCAGCCTCTTCCACCTTCCATCAACTCATCAGGCTCGACATGGGTAATCGGCATGGCATTCAGGGAAACCCATCCATAATTGTGTTTGCCTTTTCCGAATTCAGTGAATTGTTTTGCATGACATTGACCGCAGACACGTTCGTCCGGCATTTCCGCAAGATGCGCATCCTGAGCGGTTTTGTGCTTATTTCCATGGCACGTCGAACAGGTTACGTTGATTGCACTGTGCTTGCTTATCTTCCAGTCTTTGACCTGTCCCGGCGTTAACTTCTCATGACATGAAACACAGGAATTGTCTTCAGCATACGATACACTTATCAGTGCGAATGCAATGAAGAAAAATATACAAGACAACATGATCGTACTTCTTCGCATATAAACCTC
>JALHSV010000179.1 GCA_022865525.1 Thermodesulfovibrionales bacterium | reverse complement strand
TACCGCAAAAACTTCCCTCCCCTGATCCGCTGCATATCTCGCCGTTATCAATGCACCGCTGTCAGAGGCTGCTTCTACAACCAGCACTCCGAGAGAAAGCCCGCTGATAATCCTGTTTCTTCTCGGGAAATTCTCTTTATCAGGAGGAGTCCCGGGCGGAAATTCACTGATGACACCCCCTGATTCGATAATCTTTTCCATCAGTCCTTTGTTCTCAGGAGGATAGGGGACATCGACCCCTGAGCCGAGCACTGCAATGGTTCTCCCTCCGGCTTTCAGTGCCGCTCTGTGAGACAGTGAATCAACCCCTCGTGCCATCCCGCTGACAATGGTAAATCCCATGCGTGCAAGGTTCCCAGAAATATTGTCAGCAACCGATGCCCCGTAATCTGTAAGCTTGCGTGATCCGACAACGGAAATTGCATATCGATCCTGCGGTATGATATTTCCCTTCATATAAAGAATGAGAGGAGCATCCTCGATTTCCCTGAGCATCTCCGGATAGGAAGGACTCTCAAAACTCACAGCAGTTATCCCCTTTTGTTCAATGAGCTTTGCTTGTTTTTCCGCATCTTGCCATGCGGAGAAATGTTTGATGCTGTTTGCCCTGTTTATTCCTATGCCTTCTATTTCGAGCAGATCACCGAGCCCTGCGTCGAATATCTTTTCCGGAGTTCCAAATGCAGAAAGTAATTTCCTTGCACTCACGGGCCCGACATCCGATAACATTGACAAAGCAATCCAATATCTTATATCTGCCATAATCTCTTCTCAATCAATATTCGGATTATTACCTGTTTGAAGATTTTTTCAAGGCCCCCAATTTTAATCTGAGGGCATTGATCTTAATGAATCCTTCAGCATCTTTCTGATCATATACTGCTTCCTTTTCAAACGTTGCAAGTTCAGGATTATATAATGAATAAGGAGATTTTCTGCCAACGACAGAACAACTACCCTTGTAGAGCTTGACCCGTACCGTTCCCGTAACATCCCGCTGAATATCATCGATGAGATTTTGAAGGACTTTTCTTTCGGGTGAAAACCAGTAGCCATAGTAGATAAGCTCTGCATATCGCAGGATAAGGGATTCCTTAAGATGCATGACTTCGCGGTCAAGAACAATCGATTCCAATGCCCGGTGAGCTGCATGAAGCACCGTGCCTCCAGGCGTTTCGTATACACCCCGTGATTTGATTCCGACATACCTGTTTTCAACGATATCAACCCTTCCGATCCCGTTTCCCCCTGCGATTGCATTCAGTCTGCCCAAAAGGCGTGCCGGGGACATGCGCTTATTATTAAGGGTAACAGGGTTCCCTTTCTCATAGGCAATCGTAACATATTCAGGCTTATCAGGAGCCTTCTCCGGAGGTACTGCCATGGTATACATATCGGATGGCGGCTCCTGCCATGGATCTTCAAGAATGCCGCCTTCATAGCTTATGTGGAAGAGGTTCTGGTCGATGCTGTATGATTTTTCCTTTGTTGCCGTAACAGGGATCTTATGCTTCCCGGCATATTCGATCAACGATTGTCTTGAATCAAATGGCCATTCCCTCCACGGGGCAATCACTTGTATATCCGGTTTGAGCGCATAATAAGTGAGTTCAAACCTGACCTGGTCATTCCCCTTGCCCGTAGCGCCATGTGCAACAAATTGCGCGTTTTCCCTTACTGCGATCTCTACCTGCTTTTTAGCAATCAGGGGCCGTGCTATCGATGTTCCAAGAAGATACGAACCCTCGTACACTGCATTAGCCCTGAGCATCGGGAATAGGTAGTCCTTGACAAACTCCTCTCTCAAATCTTTTACATACACTTTTGATGCGCCGGTTTTGATCGCCTTTGCTTTTACGGCATTGAGATCTTCTCCCTGCCCGAGATCTGCACAGAAGGCAATAATCCGTGCCTTATAGGTATTTTTTAACCAGTGTATCGCTACAGAGGTATCGAGTCCTCCGGAGTATGCCAGTACGATTTTGTTTATCATAATCATCCTCCGATGCAGTATTGTTCAGACTGTGGGAAAGAGCATGCATCCGACAAGGTATAACGGTAGCACAAATCATTTAAAAAAGTAAAACCATCGGAAACAATCATGACAGGGACTTCACAGGACATGCAGATTGCTCTGCGTATGCACTATTCAGGGAGTATCTGTGCAGAAACCAGCTGTCGCATCCTTGACTCACCATGCATGCGTGCATTATACTTGTTATTGAGACTCATTATCAATTATGGAAAAGAAGCTATTCATCACCTTTCTGAAGGAGAGGGGGCTACGGTTCACCAAAGAACGGACCGTCATTCTCCAGAAGTCATTGTCCTTCAACGGACATTTTGACCCGGAATCCCTCTATCATCAGATTCGGAAAACCGGTCTGAAGGCATCGCGGGCGTCTGTGTATAGGACACTGAATCTGCTTTGCGAGTGCGGCCTTATCGAGCGTGTCAGGAAGACAGATCGCGGCACGATATACGAAAGCTCCTTCGGCCACAAACATCATGATCATATGCTGTGTATACGCTGCGGAAGTATCATAGAGTTTTATTCCGAACCGCTTGAAAAAATACAGGAAAAGGTATGCAAAAAGCACGGCTTTCTGGGTGCAAACCATACGCTGGAAATACGAGGTTACTGCAAAACATGTCAGAAGAAAAAGAAATAACAGACTTGCATAAAAGACACCGTCACAGGCACCGCAGCAGAGACCATGCGCATGAAAAAATGATCCTGATCGGCAATCCGAACGTCGGTAAGAGCGTCATCTTTGGTCTCCTGACCGGCAAATATGTCACGGTCTCAAATTATCCGGGGACAACAGTGGAAGTCTCCTACGGGAATGCTTCAATCGGCAACAAAAAAGTCCTGATTATCGACTCTCCCGGTGTCAATAATTTAACCCCCATGAGCGAGGATGAAAAAGTAACGCGGGATATCCTGTTGAAGGAAAAGCCCGAAGCTGTTGTGCTCGTTGCAGATGCGAAGAATCTCAAGAGGGCTCTCATGCTGTTGATGCAAATTGCAGAAATGGATTTATCCTGTGTACTGGACCTCAATATGGAGGATGAGGCTAAGACAAGAGGCATAGAGATACATTACGAGAGGCTGAGTGAACTTTTACATATTGAAGTTATTGGCACTGTTGCCCCCCAAAGAAAGGGGATTCAGCTTCTGAAAAATGCCCTCTTGAATCCGCGTCGCCCTTCGTTGGATGCACACTATCATCCGACCATAGAGGAATATTGCAAAACAATATCAGCCGTGCTCCCCGAGGCAAATATATCAAAACGTTCCCTGTCATTGATGATTCTCTCCGGTGATGAAAGCCTGAAGGAATGGCTGATAACCAATATCCGTACCGAAGACCTCAAGAAGATCGAGGATTTACGGGATGAGGCTCAATCAAAACTGAAAGAGCCGATACCATATCTCATAAGCAAGAGCAGGATAAATCTTGCAGAGCATATCGTCAGGGAAGTACAGAAGAACAGAACGGTGCAGAGTGGTATTGTATTTCAGGGTCTGAATAAATGGACAACTCATCCGGTTCTGGGTATCCCGGTTTTACTCGTTGTGATCTTCACCTTTTATGAATTTGTCGGAAATTTCGGGGCAGGATTTCTTGTTAATTTTTTCGAAGAAGTCATATTCAGCACATACCTCACTCCCGTGATCGACAAGACGGTAAAATCCCTTATCCACGTCTCTTTCTTCCAGGACATGCTCATTGGTCCATACGGAATATTTACCATGGCACTGACATATGCCTTAGGGATTATCCTTCCCATAACAACAACATTTTTCCTGGCATTCGGCTTTCTGGAAGATAGCGGCTATCTGCCAAGGCTTGCTGTGGTTTCGGACAAGGCATTCAGGTTCCTTGGCCTGAACGGAAAAGCCATCCTCCCCATGATCCTCGGTCTCGGATGCGGTACCATGGCAACGATGTCAACCCGGATACTCGAGACAAACAGGGAGAAAATTATTGCCACGTTTCTCATAGCGCTCGCAATTCCCTGCTCTGCGCAGCTTGGTGTTGTGTTCGGTATGCTGGGAACTCTTTCACTCCGCGCAACGTTATGGTGGGCCGGATGCATACTCCTGGTACTCATCCTTGCAGGGTATCTTGCATCAAAGGTAGTGCCCGGAGAAAAACCCGATTTCTTCATCGAACTGCCACCTTTAAGAATGCCAGCCCTGGGGAATATTGTTATGAAAACCCTCAGCAGAATCGAATGGTATCTCAAAGAAGCCGTTCCTCTTTTTATTCTCGGCACGCTGATTCTCTTTCTCCTTGATAAAATGAAGGTTCTCGGATGGCTCGAATCTGTATCTGCACCGGTTGTCGTTCATTTCCTTGGATTGCCTTCAAAAACAACAGGGGCTTTCCTTATGGGATTCCTCAGAAGAGATTATGCTGCTGCAGGGATGTTTAATCTTGCCCGGCAGGGCATGCTGAACGAAAATCAGGTGATTGTGAGTCTCGTAACGTTAACCCTCTTTGTCCCATGTCTCGCAAACTTTTTTATGATTGTAAAAGAAAGGGGAACAAGAACAGCATTCTTCATGATGGCACTTATTATTCCCTTTGCCCTCTTGGTTGGAGGGCTGCTCAATCTTATCCTGAATTTGTAAGAAAAGGGGTCAAGGGGCAAGGAGTCGCGTGCATTGAAGCTTTTCACTTGAATCCTTGAACCCTTGAATCCTTGGACCCTGTCTCTTTTCATTTCTTCAGCCAGTGGACTATCTTCGAAACAATCGGGAACAGTGGCTGATTCTCTGCCTCGATGATCACGCCAGTTGCAAGCTGGATATTCTTCTGCACGTGTTCACTTCCCTCTCCTATCGGTTGTATGATAATTGCATCACCGGCAGGCGGTGCACCGCGGCCTAAGGGGATGCTTTTATGAACCGTAACCGTGCCGCTTACACCAGTGGTAATCGCGGGGGAACGGATTGCTATTCGTGAGGGCGCAACCCCGGCCGTATACCTGACGGAATAAAGATATGAGTCCCCGCCATAGGTGCAGGGATCTGCGTCGGGCTTATAGGTCAGGAAATCCAGAAGGCCGCCAACGGCAACAGGTCGTGATATGACTCTTTCTCTGCTCGGCAGATAGATCTTCCAGCCTGGATCGGCGTCTGCCGGAGCAGCGAAAGCGGTTTCGATTGAGGTGACAATGTCCTGCAAACCAAAGCTGTTCGACAATGCATCATACGCACACACCTTGGCAGTTCCCGTAACATTTCCCCTTGTCGAGACATGTGTTGCGTCATACAAGGCAGCTTCACTGATAAGATCGCGTTTATCCTGAAGCCCGAAAAATATTTGCTGTGATGTATCAGTTTCATCAGCATCACTGTAATATTTCCCTGATCCGGCATAAACCCAGATATTTCCTTTTGTATCCTTTGCAGCCTCGGGAGAGGCTGTGAACGGGTAATTCCCTGAGAATAAACTCGTTCCAAAAGAGGAGTTCCACGAAACATTGATTTCCGACGATTCAAGGACTGCCGGTACATCGAGACTCATCATTTTCCCCATCCAAGCCGAACCCGGTTTATAGCTCGTGCCAAAATATATTTTTTCTGTTATATAATCCCGGTCAGCATCAATAGCGAGCATATCGCCAACAATAGCCTGATGGTCAAGGGTTATCTTTTTTACGAGTTCGCCTGTCCCGAGGTTCAGGATATAAACATAACCCGGCGTATTTCTCCCGATATCGTTGCCGCCCTTTGGAAGCACTTTTGATCCAGACCCAAATACAACATACCATTTCCCGTTCTGCAGTCTGTCTCCTGTCCTCACTATGGCAGGGGTTGATGTGGCATAGCCCATGTCATCATCCGAGAATTCCCAAAGCGGAACCGGTCTTTCAGGATCTGTCACATCAAGGGCAAAAAACGATGAAAAACCAACATCTGCGGGAGTGCCCGCAGGGGGGTCCGAAGGATTCCCTCCAACTCCGCAGGCACCTCCAAATCGCATGCCGCCGAGGAGTATCGTCTTCCAACTGCTCTGGTCTCTTGTCGCTCCGGCACCTCCATGAAAACTTACGTCAACAACTTTTACCGAGAGGTCGCTATAACTGATATGGCAATAACTGGGATCAGATAGGTATTTGAGATACGGAAATGCATTGAAGGGAATATATGCCCAGATCTCTTCACCGAGCAGTTCATGTTCATCATCTCCTGAGTTGAAGGAGTTTTTCAAGAGTGCCTTAATACTGCCTGACAGATCCTTATCTTGCAGATATCCGCCCCGGAAGGCATGGAGCATTCCATCATTTGCACCGGCAAAGACAACCGAGGACTTTTTTTGATATCTGTTATCCGCAATATAGTCATAATAGGTCCTGTCAGCATAATCTACGTGATAGGCATTGAGCGGCATGCCGGTAAATACCTTCGGTGTTGAGTTCATGATATCTCCAAGCTTCCATACGCGGGATACACCGTCGACAGTGAGCCGCCTGTCCCTGAATGAAGGATTATTCCTGTTGCTGCAGGTATTATCACCGGTAACCCCTGTTTCGAGACATTCACCCCTTATATACCGTACGATGGCATCAGCAGTATACGTTGTATCAGGATTAAGGGCACTCAACAGGGTGGAATTCATGGTCGTTTGAAATACAGGGTACGGGGCCTCTGCGAATAAGTAGGCGACCGTCTTCCCTCTGAAGATTTTCTTTGCTGTGAAGATGGTTCGTTCCGAAGGTTCTTTCAGGGCAAGGCTCTTCCCCGCTTCCCAGAGGGTCTCCACGTGAGTGGATTGTCTGATTTCCGGATTTGAACAACTGGATAATGTGCCTCCACTGCCATCTGCAAGCGTGGTGAAGAATGCTGCTTCAGTTTCGTTCTTCTCTTCATTAAAGAAGAACTTCACTATTCTGTCCTGGCTGAGAATGAGTTTAAAATCATGGACAGAATCCTCTCTGAGGTTTTCATCCGGGTCTACCCAGATATTCTGCATGTATCCTGTCCATAAGACCTCCCGTGTCCCGTCCTGTTTCGCAGCCAAAAAATTGGCCTGCACAATGCCGCCTGCTCCGATTGAACTCGCAGAGAGCACAGAAACTGCGGTCCCGGAAGCTGCCTGGGCAAGGATATCAGAGAAGGCTTTTTCGATTGCTGATCGTATTGACGCATTATCCCGGGCTTCAAAATATGTGTCGGGAATACCGTCACCATTCCTGTCCCATTCACCATCAAGGTCCGGGAGTCTGTTTGCATTTGCATCGATGAAACCGCCATACCGGGAAAATCCTTTCAGGATCTCCTTCCCGGTCATTGATCCAAAAATATTGATGTTGAAATACTGTATCGCCTGAGTTCCGTCGCGGTCAGCTCTGATATCGGAGGTATGGGTCTGTCTTATCTGCTCATCGATATAATCCGCTGAATAGCCTAAGGGGATATCGGTTGCATCTCCACTGCTTATGCTGATAACAAAGTTTTTTCTGCACTGCATTGTATCTATTGGGTCCGTGCAGGAATCGCATATCGGACAAACATTCTTATAGTATTCAATGGCTCGTAACATAGCCTTGCCAAGCGGAACATGCGAACTCATTTCATCCGGTGAAACACCCGATAGCCCGTTATACAAGGCATGTAGTGAACTTGTACCGCTGATGCAATGGGCCATGGCAATATCATTCTGTGAGGACTGAAAACTCATCACAGCAATACGCGGTGCCAATGTATCCCAGTCTCCATCATTGTTTCTGTCTACAAGTACCGGAATCAATCCCCTCTCTTTTCTCCCGTTACGAACAATGATTTTTGAAGCCGGATTTTGCAGAGGGCATCCGGCTCCTGTAATAAACAAGGAATCATTAGACATCGTAAAATCACAATTCGGATATTGGGTGGTTGTCTTTGTCCAGCCACGGTTCAGACTATTTCCTGAAAGATCGTTTGAAGCAGGTTCTGAAGCACCTAATCCTCCTGTCAGTACGAGCATAAGTATGTCGTACTTGCTCATAGTTGCCCAATTCAGCATTGCACCTGGGTAGGGTCCCTTATCTCCTGCCTCGCAGGTTCCGGCTATTTCATAAAACTGATCTGTTCGTGCACAATATTTGCCCTGAGGGTCAAAGTATCCAATGTAATAGGTTGGGGTAGAACTCTCATAGTGATCTGAAAAAGAATATGCAGGGGCGAGCATTGCAGATGAATTATCGAATATGATGACTACATTCGGCGGTACGGTTCGCGTCACAAACGGGGGAGCGCTGCAGTAATCAGACATCGTCTGTGTATAGATTACGGTAGGAACCGCTATTGTAACTGCGGCAAGTATAAGAATTATCAGCTTTTTCATCTTTTCATCCTCCTGATTGATAGTTCATTAGGAAACATATCTATAGAGGGCAGAGGTCTCTGCCCTTGTACCGCCTGGTCCGGTAACGATAGCACCGATCCTGTAGTAAATTGCAGTTGAAGGGGGGCTGCCACTCGGTTTTGGAAATTCAAGCCTGCTTCCCGGCAATGGAGAAGCATAGAGCCTCGTAACAGTAATGTTTGCCGAATAGCTTGAAAAGATGTCGGAACCGGGCAATGTGAGGGTTATGGTACAACCTACATTTTCATTGAATAAAACGGAATCAACAAGACATGCGGGCGTTGAATCGACTATCGGCAGTGAGGAGACAGGCTCGCCTTTTGCAATAAGCTGAATGGCATCCTTCATTACTTGTATCGAACCATCGGCAGCCTCGGAGACTGTTGCATATCTCTTCCCTGCTCCTGACATAATGGTGGACTGGGTAACAACATAGAGGGTGCCTATTATTAAAATAGAAACTGCAAGCGTTACCACAAGAGCAGCAACGAGCGCAATCCCCCTATTAGTAGGTAGTAGACTGTAGACAGTAAACAGGCCATCAATCCCGTTTCTATTAGTAGAGAGTAGACTGTAGTCAGTAAACAGGTCTTCAAACTTCTCTATATTTGTTTTCATGTTTTTCCCTCCCTATCTACTGTCTTCTGTTTGCTGTTTGCTGT
>JALHSV010000178.1 GCA_022865525.1 Thermodesulfovibrionales bacterium | reverse complement strand
TCTCATAGTCCAAAACATTACAGTACCCTCGGAAAACTTGTTGCTCAAGCAAAAAAATACCAGCCTGATGTGCTCTATTCTGAATACATAAGGATATTGATGGAGGGGCTGCGTCTCCCTGCTACTATCAAAAAGAATACAAATGTTTTACTACATATAGCTGGATATTTCAAAAAACAGCTATCGTCTGAGGACAAAAGGGAATTGCTTGAAGTTATAGATCAATATCACAAAGGTTATATACCTTTAATAGTCCCGATAGTCCTTATTAATCACTATGTGAGAAAATTCGATGAACCTTACTTAAAAATGCAATTTTATCTGAATCCTCATCCCGTAGAATTAATGCTTAGAAACCATGTTTAAAAAAAACTACCGTGGCCTTTTAAAATCAATTTTTGTCTGACAATTTTGCAGTATGATGATCAACGCAAGACAACGATATACCAAACAAGTAAGAATAGGCTGCTCCACCATCCGATAACCGAGATGACAAAACTCATCGCGATCCTTATCTGTAAATCTACAGGCAGAAGTTCACGTGCTTTCCCCTCTTTCTCTCTCCTTAAAAGGCGTGGACTTACCCAGAAGGAAAGGAATGCCCCGTTTAAGATCAATGCAACTGCGAGGACTGCATGGATAAGTGAAATGCCCGAAAATCCAATATTCCTATAAGTAATCAGACCACCTAAAATTGCTAAAAAAATACCTATCCAAATGAGAGGTTTTGTAATCTTATGTGTCCGAATGGTTGCCTCTGTCCAATAAGAAGATTTTATACCCAAGAATCCGTGGAGATCAATAACTGTTACTGCTCCTAATCCAATTATAAATCCTGCAATGAAAAGAAAAAGTCCAAAGATATCAGCCCAGGGAAAAACCTTGTTGCTCCAAATACCTAAATAAACAAATAACTGTTCCATGGTGTAATTGAAATTATATCACGTAATAAAAAGATGAGCCATCGATGTTGACTATCAGGCGATGGCAGTAGAAACTTATTTTGTCTTTTGATATAGTTATTTATAAGTTCACTTATTGATAGATGATAATATCCTTTTGAAAGAAAAGTAATAAAAGTTCATGAATATTGCAATATTAGGTGCTCCTGGATGTGTGGGTCGGACTATAATGAAGAAACTTCTCGATTCTTCGCAACATAAGATTATAGCTTCCTATCGCATAGAGGAAGAGATCCCAAAAGATATTCAGAATGACCGTATTGTTTGGAAACAGGTCGATCTTCTTAATCAATCAAGTGCAGAAAACTTTTTACAAGGTTCTGAAATATTGATCTACCTCATACATTCTTTAGGAGCAAAAAATTTTGAAGAGCTCGATATACGGCTTGCAAATTCTGCTGGTAGTGCAGCCAGGATAGTTGGTATTAAAAAGATCATTTACCTCGGTGGCATTGTTCCTGACAGCCGGAATGTGTCTCCTCATCTTATCAGCAGGATGAAGACAGGACAGGCCCTTGCTTCTCACGGGATACCAGTCGGCGAAGTTCGCGCAAGCATATTGCTGGCAACCTGCAGCATGTCTTATCTCATTGTATATTTTCTTGCGAAACGCCTTCCTGTCATGATAACACCCCGATGGCTGAATTCCCTCTGTGCACCCATTGCCCTTGAGGATGCGGCAAGTTTCCTCGCAGCTCTGGTGCCCCGGGATATCAAAGGTCATGAGATTTTTGAAATAGGCTCTGATATTGTTCGATATCGTGACCTCATATCACTGTGCGGAAAAGCAATCCGGGGAGTTAAGAATTTCATAATCCCTGTCCCTCTTTTCGCTGTAAATCTGTCTTCCCTGTGGATTCAATTGATAACTGGCATCCCCAATAGTGTCGGAGAGGCGCTTGCTGAAGGGCTAAAAAGTGATACAACACCTTCAAAAAACCGTTTCCATGAGGTGACTGGCAGAGACCCGATTCCTCTTCAATCCGTACTTAAACAACTCGCAGAAGAAATGCAAAAAAAATCGGGGTGACCTGAATGCTCCTGTATCTTCTTCATTCATAATAAGTGACTTTTTCTTTGCAGGGCATGGACGATTAGAAATGTGTTCCATTCTTTCTGTGTACTTCCCCATGTGCCATCTCTGTTTTGTTTCTCTTTTAACCTTCTGAAGGCCCGTTCGAGCAAATTGTCTGACTGCGCCAAGTTCAGATGTCCAAGGGCATTCATAGTCTGATAAAAAGGTATTCGTATTGGCCAGCTTCCATCTGCCTTTTGCACTTCTTCTAATCTTGACAGAAACAACCTGACTGCTTTACTGTCTCTATATCTTAAATGTACTACAAATGCCCTCAGAAAATTATATGAACATGACCATGTGCACCACTTTCCTTCTTTATCTTCACCGTTAATACGAAGCATTTCATACACACGTATAACCCTTGCATCGTGTTCTTTACCGAAAATAGTCGCAAGGAAAAGAATAGCGCACTTTGGAGTGACCCCCACGGGTTAGACACAAAGCACCTCTGAGGT
>JALHSV010000177.1 GCA_022865525.1 Thermodesulfovibrionales bacterium | reverse complement strand
CCGACTAAATAAACTTTGCCTTTCATGGAATCATTGTATCATCAGGTAAGATTTCAGGCAGGAGAATACAGATGCGTGCTGCACTACAATAGGTATCTATCGGGATCTGCCTGGGTGTGAACTCTCTAAGAGTTTGAATTCTCTTTGGGATTCATTGCATCTCTGAGGGCTTTCCCAACTTTAAAATGCAGCACACGTTTCCCCGGGACATCAACTGTTTCTCCCGTTTTCGGATTCCGTGCCCGTCTTGGTCTCCGGACTTTTGGCTTGAAATTTCCAAACCCTCTGATTTCGATTTTCTCCCCTTTCACCAGGGCTTCTTTTATACTGTCAAAAACGGTATCGACAACAATTTCTGTCTGTTTTTTCGTAAGGCTGCCAATCCTTTCAGATACCTTCTCTACAAGTACTGATTTGGTCATGTGCCCTCCTTCAATTCGTTAATCATTAAGACTCTTCACTTCGTTCAGAGTGACATACGTTGTCATTCTGAGGCGTAGCCGAAGAATCTATTTTCTATAGCTTATGTCATCATATTTATCAAAAAGTATCCTAAGGTGCAAAAAGGTATTTAACCTTCACTGATGGAAACATATCTGTCAGTTCTTTTGGCATCTTGCCTCTGAGAAGACTGATCAGGGAAAAGTTCTCCTGTTTACTGATCACTGACGGCTCTCCTTTGATGCCGGAGAGTTTTGCCGCAGCTTTGATGGCATCTTCAAGATTCCCGAGTTCATCAATTAAGCCGACCTTCAGTGCCTGTTCCCCTGTGAAGATGCGTCCGTCAGCTATCCTTTGCACGTCGTCCCGGAGCATCTTCCTTCCCTCGGAAACAGCAAGGATAAATTGCTCATGCACATTGTCGAGCACATTTTGCAGGATTTCCCGCTCTTCTTTATTGATACCACGGAATACCGACGCGATATCCTTATGCCTGCCGCTCTTTATGACTTCGGTCTTTACACCGATCTTGTTCATGAGTCCTTCCAGGTTGGGGATTTCCATAATCACACCTATAGACCCCGTGAGTGTCCCTGGATTTGCAATGATCCTCGTTGCAGGCGATGCAATATAATATCCTCCTGATGCTGCGATAGACCCCATAGATACCACAACCATCTTTTTCGCTATGGCTTTTCTCACTTCTTCGTAAATCTCCTGCGAAGGTGCTACAGCACCTCCCGGACTATCGACACGCAGGACAATAGCCTTGATTGAGGGATCCTTCACATAATCCTTGATTTCATCAATCGTGTCTTTGGAATCAAGAATCGGTCCTTCTATACGGATAAGCGCAACCTTGTCACCGATGGACAGATTTTTATGGAGCAAGGCAAAGACAAGACTGACGATAACGACAACGATGAGCAGCACAACAGAGATTATAAGGAACTTCTTCAATCCTCTGTCCTTTTCAGATTTTTCATGCTCAACCCGATCTTGCGCTCCTCGCAATCTATCTTGATGATTCGTACTGTTATGGTATCTCCCGGCTTGATAGCCTCTTCTCCATTCTCTGAGGCTGATTTTATTATTTCGGATGAATAAACAAGGCCTTCTCCCCCGCCATCAAGCTCAGCGAATATGCCGAAATCAGTAATCGTCAGCACTTTCCCCTTTACCTCAGAACCGAGTTTAAACCTCTCCGGGATATCATGCACCCATGGGTCCGGCTCCAGTTGTTTTAAACCAAGTGCCATTTTTTCGGCTTCCGGTTCAATGCCAAGCACAAGAGCATCAACTTTCTGTCCTTTTTTCAGGACTTCTGATGGATGCTTAATATGTTTTGTCCAGGAAAGGTCTGATATATGGATAAGGGCATCGATACCTTCCGGCAACCCGACAAAAACACCGAAATCAGTTATCGTCTTGACCTTGCCTGACACCCTCTGACCCACTGTGTAGCTTTGCGAGACCAGTGCCCAGGGACTGGGTTTGAGCTGCTTTATGCTCAGGGAAAGCCTCCGTTCTTCCTTATCAACCTTTAAGACAAGGGTTTCAACAGTCTCGCCTATGGACAAGTATTTTGAAGGATGCTTCAGCCTCGACAGCCAGTCTATTTCGGATATATGTACAAGTCCTTCCAATCCTTCCTCAAGTTCAATGAATGCACCATAATCTGTAATACTTACAACCTTCCCTTGCACCTTCTTCCCGACGGGATATTTTTCATCAACAAGGGACCATGGATCAGGTGTTCTCTGTTTATATCCCAGGGTGACTTTCTCGCTTGCCTCGTCATATTTCAGGATTATGACGCTTATTTCATCACCGATGACAAAAAACTCTGACGGGTGGTTGATTCTTCCCCAGGAGATATCCGATATATGCAAGAGTCCATCTATTCCGCCGAGATCAACAAATACACCGTAATCAGTGATATTTTTAGTGACTCCCTGCATAACCTGTCCTTCTTTCAATTGTTCAAGCGTCTCAGTCTTCTTTTTCCGCATCTCTTCTTCGAGGATTGCTCTTCTCGAAATAATGACGTTAGAAAGTTTATTGTTCAGTTTTAGCACCTTAAAGGACAGTTTTTTCCCAACAAGGCTATCTATTTCCTTCAGCGGTTTTATGTCGACCTGGGAACCCGGAAGAAAAGCACTGACCCCGGAGATGTCTACAGAAAAACCCCCTTTTGTCTTTCCGACAATCTTGCCTTCGATCGGACTTCCATCCCGCAGTGCATTTTCGAGCATTTCCCAGACCTTTATTTTTGTAGCGCGCTCTTTTGAGAGCGTGAGCATTCCTTCAGCGTCTTCTATGTTCTCAACAAATACCTCTATATCAGAACCCGGTTTCAGAGAGGCAATCTCCTCTCCTGAAAATTCCTCAATCGGAATAAACCCTTCGGATTTATATCCGATGTCAATAATAACACCATCCTGTCGAAGGGATAAGACTTTTCCTTTCAGTATCGTGCCTTCTTGGATACTGTGAAAGGTCTCAGCATACAGTTTTTCCATTTCGTCGTTTTTCAGTTCCACGCGACCATTATCCTCCTATATCGCTAATTCGCACCTTAACTTCTTTGATAATCCACGTGGGCGTTGATGCCCCGGCTGTGATACCAATTTTTTTCGCCCTTTTAATCCATGCTTTTTTGATCTCAGCAGATGTTTCTATGTGATATGTCGGCACAGACAGAGATTTACAGAGCTTTGTAAGCTGAGTCGTATTTGCACTGTTTTTTCCGCCAACGACAAACATTACATCAACCTTTGCGGCTACGTTTGCTGTTTCCCTTAATCTCTGGGCGGTGGAATTACATATCGTATTATATACTTTTATCTCTTTTGCATGTTCTGTAGCTTCAGATATGACTTTTTTTAAAGCTTCAAGGGGTTGTGTTGTCTGGACAACAATACCGACCTTGTTTTTCAGTTTCGGCAGACACGATTGAGCATTCACCACGATAGCATTCTTCCTGGCATAACTCATAAGACTTTTTACCTCTGGATGGTTTTTTTCTCCAAGGATAACTACCTGATACCCTTCTTCACTAAGGAGTTTAGCATAATACTGGGCCTTTTTTACAAATGGACATGTCGCATCTATAATTTCATACCCTTTCGAATCCAACTCCCGCGAAATATTGAGCGGTATCCCGTGGGTTCTTATGATGAGTGCCTTTATATCTTTTTTGGTTCTCATATCATGAATAGGAACAATACCTTTCTCCGCAAGCTTCTCCACAACCTGGGGGTTATGAATAATCGGGCCGAGGGTAAATACCCCTTTCCTCTTTTCCCTGGCTATCCTGAAAGCTATGTCAATAGCCCGTTTAACCCCAAAACAGAATCCGGCTGTCTTTGTAATAAGTATTTCCATCCGTATACCCTTCAATAAAAAATGCCTGAAACATTCAGAGCAGCGAAGTTAAGGGTCTTTTCTTACAAAATCAAGTATGGTATTTCTTACTTCTTCTATCGAAAGGTTCGATGAATCGATCAGGAGAGCATCGGGTGCTTTAACCAATGGGGCTATGTCGCGGCCGGCATCCCTCCCGTCCCTTTCCACGATCGTGTTCATTGCGTCTGCCATGCTTATCTCGATCCCCTTATCTCTGTATTGAATGTAACGTCTTTTTGCCCGCTCTTCCAATGAGGCATCCAGAAAAATTTTCTTTTTCGCATCAGGAAAAACAACGGTAGTCGTATCCCTTCCTTCAACGACGAGATCATGATGCGAAGCAGCATCTCTCTGGGAACCGAGGAGAAAATCTCTCACAATTTTCCGTGCCGAAAAAACAGAAGAGTAGTGGTCTATATCTTTTGATCTGATTCCATCTGTTACATCATCGTCATTCAGAAGAACCCTCCCGTTTCTGAATATAACAACGGTCCTGCTGAGAACAGCCCTGAGCCTATCATCACTGTCATGAGGCTCTATCATATTATTTCTCAAAGAAAAGGCAACAGCCCTATACAGGGCACCGGTGTCAAGGTAACTGTATCCGAGTTCCTGCGCGATAAGCTTCGCTATCGTTGTTTTCCCTGAGCCTGCCGGGCCATCAATGGAGACAACCCGCCTCATAATGTCAGTTTCCGGAGGTGCTGAAAGAATCCGGGGAATGATATGTTCACAGAAGACACACCGTGTATTGTGGTTGTCCCTTCTGCGACAAGTCCTGCTATTGCCATTGCCATGGCAATCCGGTGATCACCATAGCTTTCTATTTCAGAACCCTTTAGGGAGCTCCTTCCTTTTATGTTCAGGCCGTCTTCAAATTCTTCGGCCTCTGCACCCATCTTTCTGAGTTCTGTTGCCATACTCCTGATTCTATCTGACTCCTTTATCCTCAGTTCCTCCGCTCCTCTGATGGTCGTGATTCCCGCGGCTTGCGTGGCTGCCACACAGAGTATCGGAAATTCATCAATGAGGGCGGGAATTTTCTCTTTCGTTATGCTGACTGCCTTCAGTGCTGCGCCGCCGCTGCAATGAATGTCCGCTAATGGTTCACCTGACACCTCACGTATACGGGATATCTCTATGTCAGCACCCATCTCTTTGAGAACACCGAGGAGACCTGTCCTTGTCGGATTTATTCCCACTCCTGTTATGGTTATGTCGGCATTTTTTATCAACAAAGCACCAACGATGAAAAAAGCCGCCGATGAAAAATCCCCAGGGACGTAAACATCGGTACCCTGCAATTCTGTCCCGCTTTTTATCGAAACGCGAAGTCCGTTAACAGCAATCTCTGCACCAAATGCGGGCAACATCCGTTCTGTATGGTCTCTTGACTTTGCTGGTTCCGTAATGACGGTTTCTCCTGATGCATAAAGACCTGCCAGGATGAGGGATGATTTTACCTGTGCGCTCGCAACCGGTATAGAATATGTTATTGCCTGTAAGGAGCCGCCTTTTATCGCAAGAGGTGGATACCGGTTTTCTGCACGTGCCAGAATCTCTGCTCCCATCCGGCTTAATGGTTCTATGACTCTGGCCATGGGTCTTTTCCTCAGAGATGAATCTCCGCTCAGGACTGAGAAAAAGGGATTACCCGAAAGCACCCCCGAAAGAAGCCTGATCGTTGTTCCGGAGTTGCCGCAGTCGATTACATCAGATGATTCCCTAAGGCCATGAATACCCTTGCCGTTTACCAGTATATCTTCCCCTCTGTCATCGATGTCTACTCCCAGAGCCCTGAACGCATGAAGCGTGCTCATCGGGTCTTCAGCTTTGAGAAAATTCCTTATGATGCTTTTCCCTTTTGCCAGGGAAGCGCATATTACTGCCCTGTGGGATATCGATTTATCAGGAGTTGGGGAAAACTCGCCTTTAAAATGTTCTGCCTTATTCAGTTCAATCCTGTCCAATGCTCTCCCTCAGTGTCCGGGCTCTCTGGAAATCCCTGTTAAGGGACTCGGCGTCATCGGTCCTGAGATACCGGCTCACTCTGTCGAGATTTTTTTTATATATCTCGATATATGCAAGGAGATTATCGCGATTGTGCATACAGATATCACGCCAGAGTTCCGGATGGCTCGATGCTATCCGTGTGGTATCCTTAAACCCCTGTCCGGAGAATGTGAGATATAAGCTGTTTATATCTGCAACAGTATTAACGATTTCATACGCTAAAAGATGCGGCAGGTGGCTCACTGCAGCATAGATTCGATCGTGTTCTTCAGGTTCTATGAGCGTTATAAGACAACCGAGGGTACGCCACATGGCGCTAATCGTCTCAAGGGCTTTCCTGTCCGTATTTTGCGTCGGCGTAATAATACACTGTGCTTTTGTGAAGATTTGTGCTGATGCAGTATCTATCCCCGAGCGGGCGCTTCCGGCTATCGGGTGCCCTCCAACGAAAAAAACCTGGGGTGACAGTAATCCCTCCATCTCCCGCACAAGGTTTCCTTTAACACTGCCGACATCGGTAACTATTGCATTTCTTTTCAACACATGAGATATCTGTTTTGCAATATCGATAAAGATCCCCACTGGTGTTGCAAAAACGATAAGATCAGAGTCATCACATGCCTTTGCAGGATCAAGTTCAAAGGAGTCAATAATCGTTTTCTCCTGTGCCCGTATGAGATTCCCCTGTGTTCTGCCATAACCAATGATTGTATTGCAGAGGCCATATTTTTTGAGCGCGAGAGCAAGCGAAGCTCCAATGAGCCCGACACCAAGTATGGTTACTTTATGAAAATACATTCCGTGGATGCCCTCTGTGTGACTTTTTCGTTTTGAATTTTTTCTATTACCTTATATTTCCCTTCCAACAGCCAAAGCAATTGGTTTCAGCTCTTTCATCAGCTTCTTAAAGTCAGGTGGCCGTAATGACTGCTCGCCGTCAGATAAAGCTTCTTCCGGATTTGTATGAACCTCGATCATAAGGCCATCTGCGCCTGCTGCCACAGCTGCCTTTGCCATAGGAGCAACAAGATCCCATTTCCCTACTCCATGGCTTGGATCAACAAAAACGGGGAGATGGGTGAGCTTCTTGAGAACAGCGACTGCGCTTAAATCAAGGGTATTTCGTGTCGCGGTTTCAAACGTTCTGATTCCGCGCTCACAGAGGATTACGTTTTGGTTCCCTCTGGACATGATATATTCAGCCGCCATAAGCCATTCTTTGATGGTTGCCGACAAACCCCGTTTTAACATCACCGGTTTTGAAGAGATACCGACTTCGAGGAGTAACCTGAAATTCTGCATGTTCCTTGTACCTATCTGTATGATATCCGCGTATTTTGAAATAATCTCCATGTCTCTGGGGTCCATAATCTCGGTAACAACAGGGAGCCCTGTTTTTTTTCGAGCTTCTGCCAGATATTTCAGTCCCTCCTCACCGAGACCTTGAAAGGAATAGGGAGATGTACGTGGTTTAAAGGCGCCTCCCCGAATAAATGTTGCGCCTGCTTCCCTGACTTTTTCTGCTACGGCCATCAGCACAGTTTTGTTCTCTACGGCACAAGGCCCTGCAATGACCTGTATCTTCCTGCCACCGATAAGAAAGCCTCTTACATTGATCGTGGTATCTTCTCCTTTGAACTCCCTGCTTGCAAGCTTGTACGGCTTCAGGATTCTCATTACATCTTCAACACCGGGCATTGCCCGTATGCCATTTTCTTCGTCTTCCGTTATTTTTGAAGTATCACCGATAACTCCAATGATTGTTCTCTCAGTCCCTTTCGAGATGTTGACCTGAAGTCCGCGTCCTTTAAGCTTTTTGACAAGATGTTTCAGTTCTTTTTCCGTTGCACCCGGAGTTAAGACAATAATATCCATTTAATCCTCCATTTACTGGTCCATGGTTTTCTCTGTTATTCGAATTTTTTGATCCGAAAGACTGCTAACCCATGACCTTTTTCAAGGCATCTATAAATCTCTTGTTTTCTTCCGGCAAGCCGATGGTAACCCGTATTTCATGCTGTCCCATGGGTCTGACAATCACGCCCTGTTTGAGCAATATCGTATAAAGGGTATGTGCATCATGTTCCAGCGGCATAAAAATAAAATTCGCTTCTGTCGGCACATACTTCATTCCGATGGAATCAAGTTCTTTATATAGATAGGTTTTCCCCTGTTCGTTGATTTCCCTCGTCCTCTGGAGATGATTCTCATCTTGTAATGCCCACAGCGCTGCTTTCTGAGCGATAGAACTTGTATTAAAGGGGGGCCTGAGTTTATTCATTTCACCAATAATGTCTTTTCGTCCAATCCCGTATCCAATCCTGAGCCCGGCAAGCCCATACATTTTTGAGAACGTTCTGAGTATCAGGATATCCTTTCCTTGTGCGAGATATTTCATGCTATCGGGATAATCAGGTTTTGTTACATATTCACAATATGCCTCATCACAGACGACCAATATCCCTTCAGGGACCCTCTTCATAAACCTCTCAAATTCCGCTTTGGTATTCATTGTGCCGGTCGGGTTATTTGGATTTGCTATGAAGACTATTTTTGTGCTCGAAGTTATTGCATCTGCCATTGCATCAAGGTTATGCGTATACTTCTTTAATGGTATCTGTATAGCCGTTGCTCCCTGTGCCTGTGTTGCCATGGGATAAACGACAAACGACGGGTGAGCCATGACAGCTTCATCTCCCGGTTGAAGAAATGTTCGTGCAGCAATATCAATGAGCTCATTTGATCCGTTTCCGAGGATTATCTCGTCTTCGGATACAGAAAGTCTCCTGGACAATGCCTGTTTGAGGTAGTAACCATTTCCATCCGGGTACCGGTTCAAACTGAGTGAACTCTTCGTATTTGTCAGATCATTGATGATTTCCTTCAGTACGAGTGGTGATGGGCCCAGTGGGTTTTCATTCGACGCAAGCTTAACAGAGTCCCTGATTCCCAGTTCACGTTCAAGTTCTTCCACGGGTTTTCCGGGCACATAGGGTTGTATTGCGGAGACATAGCGAGGCGGTTTAACCATTATAAACCTCCATGAGGATATGATCCGAGAATTTTCAGATAAAGACAGTTGTCTTTGACGGCATCAATTGCTTTTCTCACTTTCTTATTTTCTATATGACCCTCCATATCAACAAAAAAGATGTATTCCCACGCCTTTCTTTTCGAGGGCCTCGATTCAATTTTCGAAAGGTTGATTTTTGCTTTTTTGAAAGGTTCAAGGCTGTTATACAGGCTCCCCGGTTTGTCCTTAAGTGAGAACATTATCGATGTCTTATCATGCCCTGACTGTTTGGGAAATTCCCTGGAAATGACAAGGAACCGTGTGTAATTCTGTCTGCTGTCCTCAATATCCCTTTCTACAAACTGAAGCTGATAGATTTTCGCAGCAAGATCACTGGCTATTGCTGCTGCTTCATCATCACGTGATGCAAGCTCTGCTGCATTAGCTGTGCTCGTTGCTTCGACAACCGGGATCCCGGCAAGGTTTAACTGAAGCCATCGCCTGCATTGGGCTGTTGCCGGCGAAAAAGAATACACCTTCCTGATCTTTGATTTATCCCCACTCTGAGAAAGGAGGTTATGGGTTATTTCAAGCATTACTTCTGCAGAGACCTTGAGATCAGAATCAATGAACACATCAAGGGTATAACTGATCACACCTTCATTTGAGTTCTCAATCGGGACAACACCGAATTCTGCCTTGCCTTTTTCAACAGCATCGAAAACATCCTTGATACTCTCAACAGGAATAAAATGCGCTGATGAACCAAAATGCCGCAGTGCTGCAAGATGGGTAAAGGTGGCCAAAGGCCCTAAACAGGCAACCTTCAGTGGTTCTTCAAGGGAAAGTGAAGCAGACAGTATCTCCCGGTAAATAACTTTCAGCGTTTCGTTAGGGAACGGCCCTTGATTGAGTAATATAAGACGTTCTAAAATCTGCCTTTCACGCTCTGGAGAATAAAATTTTGCGTTCTCATTCCGTTTGATGTGGGCAATTTCAAGAACAATATTTGACCGCTCATTCAGAAGATTAAGGATTTCATTGTCGATCTTGTCGATTGCTTTCCGCAATTTTTCAACATTATTCATACACGTGTTCAGCAATGATTCTTATTTTTCTCTGATAAATCAAGAAGCTTGCTGTTTCCCCCTCTGATGTTTAGAGATTAATATTACTCATTCCTGCGTATTTTTTCAATCGCCTGGTTAAGGTGATCCTTTGAGTTAATTCAAGGATGACACCGGGACAACGGGAAGCCTTCTTGAGAAGGAGCTCGGCGTCGAGATCAACAAGCTTCAGAGCGGACCGTTGGGAGGCGCCCAGCACATAGGCGCAAAAATCGCTGAGGGAGAGATTGCAAAAGGATGACGAGGGTCATTTTTTAATAACGTTCTGTCTGCAAGGTCTTGAACAGACTGCGGCAGTGCCCTATAGAGTCCCCAAAACTCCGGCGAGGCAAAATGCTTCAAATTTCAGAGCAGTGACCGGACTTAAACGCTTTGATGGATGTCTCGGCCAGTGAGTCGAGCTTGCCCGATAAAGCATCTTGTTCAAACTGACGATCCCATTCTTGCGCGTCGAAATCCCAGAACCATTTTCTAAAAGCCTGAAGTTCATCAGGATTTAGTCCCTGGACTTTTCTTTCGATATCTTGTATTTTGCTCATTATGATAACTCCTTTTTTCGCTTGAAGTTATTTTAACAAATTCTTATTTCGGTGGCTATGTTTCTTTGTATTTTCTGATTTGTAAGTGGCCCAAGCCGTGGCTCTGCAAGGTAAAGCGTGATATGAAGTTCCAGTTTTAGATCAGAAGTGTATTTAATGCCTTTGTCTTTTATTGCTGTTATAATGCCGGCATGAAGTTTTTTTCTCCATTCATTTCGCGGAGACTCATACCGGGGAAGACGAACTTTCAAGTTGATCGGCGGTTTTCCCATTTTCTATTTTCTATTATTTTCGGGTTAACAACAAGCTCAGCCAGCGCCGGATTTATCGGCGATTGGCTGCAGCGACTGGTTCGGTGGTCCTGCTTTCAGTGCCCACTTTGCCCACTTACCGCATTTTTTCTCGATGAACTCGCCCATCTCTTTAAGGTCGTTCTCATTACTTGCTCTTTTCTTCCACTCCAACAATAAATATCCGAAGCATTCAGCAGGAACATCCGCAGCCCAATCTTTGAATTCCGATTTTGATTCCTGTTCGTACTGATATATTCCTTTTAAAATGCCCATACTGTAAAGCTTGGCCTCTTTAGCCATCCCCATTTCAAGGTACTTGAAGACTTCTCTGTTAAATGGTTCCAGTTCTTCTTCCATCATCTCAACCGCCATCTCTCCTGGTGCTGAATAGCCATATCTGATAGGTCCTGAGCGATCCCACAATTCTTCAACATCGATTCCGTCTAAGGCTGAATAGACTTCTTCGCAGATATCTTCAACACTTATTTCTTTTAGGATCTCTTCCGCTTTATTTTCAATCTGTTTCTTGATCGCTGGATTATTTCTCGCCAAACCCCTCAGTATTTCTAAGGCCTGTTCAGGAGATATTCTGTCTATCGTATTATCCTTCATTTATTCTCACCGAACAATTACTATACCCAATGGGCTTTTTCAGATTCATGATAGCACTATGCCATATAGAATCGGAGATGAGAAGCAAAGAACATATTAAGGAATAACGAAAATTAAAAAAACGGCTTTGGGCTTTTTATGGTCATATGGCGAAAAAAGCAGTGGGTAAAACATGGGAAATTTGTCACGAGAATCTTTCAACGTACTCCCTGAGTTTCAGAGGTTTCTTCAGGAACGGAAACTTGTGCAGGAAAAGAACGCACCGTACTTTGCCTATAGGGTAAGCAGGTTTCTTGCCTTTGCACGACAGCGGGATATTGCTTCTGATGAATATCAGGAAACTGCAGTGATCGAATTTCTGGAAGGGAAGATCAAAGTCTTCTCCGGCACAAAAACGTGGAGACCACGATGGTCTATACCCATGTGCTCAGAAACATGGCGAATGCCCCAATAAGTCCGCTTGATTCCCTCTATGAGGGTCAATGAGCAAGTCTTCCGATTCCTCTGCGGAAAATGGGATAGCCGGATCAAAGAGATTGACCTGTTTCCAGACAAGCCGATCGTTGTGGTTGCCTTGCTCATTATATGGTTTCCTCAGAACTCATGTTTTCCCTATAAGGACAGAGCATTCAGCAACACTGAGGATATATCTTGAGATACTGCCGATTATTCCTCTGAACCCTCCCATTCCCTTGCTGCCAAGTGCAATGATGTCCGGTTGTAATTCATATGCGGTTTGCAGGATTTCATCCGTGGGATCTCCTACCTTTGTCAGTGAATTGAAATGTGAAAATCGTTTATTTAGGTAATGTATCGTGTGTGCAAATATCTCATCGGAGTCCTCAACTTCCTTATCCATAAGACGTTTCACATCTTCCTTCATTTCTGTATCCATTTTCGTTTTGAACTTTTCGGGAATATCATAAAAAGCCGGCGTGATCACATGGAGTATGGTTATTTCCGTAGTATCATGAAATGGGAGTAATGTTAATATCTCCCCGGCTTTCCGTGCATACTCAGAGCCATCTGTCGGAAAAAGTATTTTCATTTTTTCCAGGACTTCCCGCTGAGGAGGTTTAATGACGAGTACCGGTTTTGGGGAATTGATAGAGACCGATTTCGTTGTACTTCCAACGATACGTGACTGAATTCCCTTCACTCTTTTGGGACCCATGACAATCAGATCAGCATTCCGATTTCCTGCAGCATCAAGAATGCATGTATCAGGATAACCGGTCATGATAACTACATCGAGTTTTGCAGGGACTGATTTGAGGATTTTCATCGTATTATCGAGTATTTTAGGAGCGATGAATTGCTTGATCTCCCTGATTCTCCTGGAGTAATAGTCCTCAGTATCTTGAAATGGCTCATCACTTATGACGTGTAGGATGGCGATTTCGTCATGCGAGGACAAATTGAGTCTGAGGAGAAATTGTGCCGCTGCTTCAGAATGTTCTGACCCGTCTGTGGGAAGTAATATTTTCATGAGAAAATCTTTCCCGGATTAAGGATTTTTTTTGGATCAAAAACTTTTTTTATGGACTCCATGATTTTTAGCTCTCTCTCGGAAAGCTCCATATCAATATACCCTGCTTTTGTGAGACCAATGCCATGCTCACCCGAAATTGTACCCCCGAGTTCAAGGGTATCCCTGAATATCTGCTCAACGAGTCCTAATCCTCTCTGGTATTCGTCTTCATCCGCCTTGTCAACCATGATATTCACATGAATATTCCCGTCCCCTGCATGGCCAAAGTTCACTATTGCAATGCCGCTTTTTTCAGAAAGCGTCCTCAGGCGCCTCAGCATTTCTGTTAGCTTGTTCCGGGGGACAACGATATCCTCGTTTATTTTGGTGGGTTTTATATGATAAAGGGCAGGGGAAAGAGCACGTCGTGATGCCCACAGATTATTTTTTGCAAATTCATCTTTTGCCATCCTGATTTCTGCACCAAGTTTCGAACAGAGCGCAATTACTTTTTCGGCCTCTCTTGTTATTGTGGATGGCTGTCCGTCAAGTTCTATGAGGAGCACAGCCTCGGCATCTCTCGGAAGCCCTATGGGTTTGAAATTTTCAACTGCCTCTATTGCATTCCTATCCATAAACTCAAGAGTCCTGGGAATTATTTTTGAAGATATGATCTTTGTTACAGCATCGCCTGATGATTCAAGACTTCTAAAAATGGCAAGTAATGTAATGACTTCTTCTGGAAGTGGGAGAACTTTTAAACGGATTTTTGTAAATACTGCTAAGGTACCTTCTGATCCTGTAAATAACCGCGTCAAATCATATCCGACGACCCCCTTAGTCGTTTTGATTCCGGTTGTGATCACTTCTCCATTCGGCAGGACCGCCTCAATCTCCATGACGTAATCCCTTGTAACACCATATTTTAATGCCCTTGGCCCCCCTGCATTCTCTGCAACATTACCTCCAAGAGTGCAAAAGTTCATACTCGCAGGATCAGGCGGATAAAAGAACCCTGTCCATTCGAGCTCGCGCTGAAGCTTTCCGTTTATGACTCCTGGTTCGCAGAGAACATTCAGGTTTTCCGCGTCTATCTCTATGATTTTCTTCATTTTTTCGAAACTCAAGACGATGGAACCTTTTGATGGTACCGCCCCTGCTGTCATCCCTGTCCCGGCTCCCCTGGGAACAACAGGGATTTCTTTCTCATAGGCATATTTCATCACCTTAACAACATCTGCTGTATTGTTAGGCCAGATAATAGCAGATGGGCATACCTCAATTCCTGAGGCATCAAAGCCATAGCAGATGATGTCCTCAGGAGCAGTAGATATTGTTATGTCAGGAAATTGATCTCCTATTTGGGCTATATTCATTATCTTTAGCCTGCTTTATTCATAAATTTTGTGTATGCCGGCAGATACAGTATCCGCCGTCCAGTTTATGAATAATGCGGGTTAGAACTTACTTCCTCATCACGGAACAGTTTTGTTCTCATAACAGCTTTATGTATTTTATACAAGAGGGAAGGTATATGAAAAGAGGAGATCGATACTCACGCCTCAACAAGCTGCATAGAAATAACCTTGGAAACT
>JALHSV010000020.1 GCA_022865525.1 Thermodesulfovibrionales bacterium | reverse complement strand
TGAAAAAAATGAGGATTAAGGTGGATGAAAACAGGTCTGAAACTCTGGAGCAGCTTTTAAAAAGGCCTGAGATTACCTATACATTCATCGATGAACATTCATCCTCTGACCAGCCTCTGACGCCTGAAATGAAGAAGCAGGTTGAGATACAGGTCAAGTATGATGGCTACATTATTCGCCAGATGGAGATGGCCGAGAAAATGAAGAAGGTTGAAGGGAAAAAAATTCCCGATAACTTTGATTACCAGTCAGTAAACGGACTTTCACGAGAAGTCCTGATGAAATTGCTGGAAGTCAAGCCAATAAACCTCGGTCAGGCAAGCAGAATCCCGGGGATTACTCCAGCAGCAATCTCTCTTCTGATGATTGCGGTCGAAAAGCTGAGGCGAGAGCGCACAAAGATTTGACAAGTTTTACAAATCGTAAAAAGGAATAAATCTTACCCTCGTCTTTCCTATTTTTTCCTCATCATAAAAACTTATATTAACAACCCATGCCTCTGCCGGATTATATCTGTTGATAAATCCTCTCAATGAACGGCCTATCTCCTTACCTTTCAGTTCTCTACATTTCACTTCAACTGGCAAAACATCATCTCCTTTGTTTACCACAAAATCCACCTCTGCCTTGTCTTTTGTCCGCCAGAAGTGTATTGTGCTCCCGTCATATTGAGCCTTTTCTGAAAGTAAATGGTACACAAGGTTTTGGAAAACAAATCCCAGCTCAGAAAGTATCGTATATCTGCCGAAATGCCGCACAGCAAAGTTTCTCATCCCAATGTCATTGAAATACATCACCGGAGATTTGCTGATCTCTTTCCGGAGGTTTCTGAAATAGGGCGTGAGCCTCTTAATGATAAATGTCTTCTCAGCGTAGGCTACATAGTTTTTCAGGGTCTGCACCGATATACCCAATGTGGAAGAAAGCTCGTTGAAATTAATCATATTGCCTGTCTGCCCAGCCAGCAGTCTTATCAGGTGCCCGAATGCGTCGATCCGTTCAACCTTTAAAAGGTAGGAGATGTCTTTTTCGATATAGCTCCTGTAAATCTCGTCTATAATCTTCAATTTCTCATCAAGGGTTTCCTCAAGTATGACCCTCGGATATCCTCCGAAGTTGAGATATTCCATGAGTAGGTTCATGCCTTCAGCCTTACTGACCTGAAAATATTTGTTAAGCCTGTCTTCGTATTTATAGTCTGTTTTGAAGTTTATGAATTCCTTCAGCGAGATGGTTTTAAGTTCAAACATCCTTTTTCTTCCCGCAAGGGATTCATGCACCTTTTCCTTCAATTCGACGCTTCCAGAACCTGAAATGACAAATTTATAGGGTGTCTGCATGTCATAAATGCCTTTGAGAAAAAGTCCGGCATTTTCTTTTCTTTGTATCTCGTCAAGAAAGACATATCCCTTGCTTTTGCCGAACTCCAGCCGCACTCTATTGAGAAGTGCTGATTGGGTCATGAAATGAGGCAGGTCCCTCTCGAAATCAAGGCTGAGAAAAACGGTCTTTTCACCTTTCCTGTTCAGATAATCCTGGAGTTGAAGCATCAGGGTAGTCTTCCCGGCCTGACGGGGGCCCACAATGAGAGAAATCTCTTTTTTGGGCAGATGTGTTATCAGATCATCGAATAAATATCTTTTAATAGGCACGATTTATTTTAAACACGAGAATAATTAAAGTCAATATTAATAATAATCGCTTCAGGCTTCCTTTGTTCTCGGCTTCAAGCTCATGATAGGAGGCAGGTACAAGCCTTTGCTCCTCCGTAATATTCGGCCGCCGTGGTCGTTGATGACCTCCGGCCCATATCTGG
>JALHSV010000176.1 GCA_022865525.1 Thermodesulfovibrionales bacterium | reverse complement strand
GGACAGGGCACCTGAAACACCGTATCCTTCCACGCATGTCCTGCAGACAGGAGCCTCGGTACCTCCGCATAATACCGGATGCCTGTACCCTGATTTGATTAATCTGTATGCCTCTCCCATTGCGCTCAATCCCGATGCACACGCATTGGATATGCCGAGACAATAACCCGTGACCCCGAGTTTTTGCGCAACATATGAGGATGCCATGCTGATTGTCGTAGAAGGCATAAGATAAGCAGACATGGATGATGGATGCGCCGAGCTGCGAGATAAGCATTTTTTTTTGAATGCTTTTTCCATCGTCTGTATCCCGCCGCGAGATGAACCAATAATGACGCCGGCTAATTGCAGGAATGCAGTGCCCATGAGGCCGGCATCTTCTGCAGCCATAATCGCCGCAGCAACTGCATAATGAACAAAGGGATCAAGACGGAGTATTTCCTTCGGATACAGGTATTTTTCCGCATTGAAATCCTTGAGCGCTCCAGCAACCTTCCAGGGGATATCGGCAACATCGAATTGCGTGATCGGCGTAATCCCTGATTGCCCTGCCTTTGCCTTAGACCAGGACTCATACAATGAATTCCCAACGGGACTGACAGCTCCGATGCCTGTTACGACGACACGATTCATTCTGAAGGTATAATAGCACAGTCTGCGCGCACCCCCTTGTTTCATTGCCCTTCTCGGTGCCATAATGGTATCATTAATCGAATTCCCTGCTGGCAAGGAAGTTCTTCCCTGTGGTGAACAACAAAATTGAGGAATTAGATTATAGGAAACAATGATAAGGAATACTTTCAGCATCCTGAACGGTATCGGCGAAAAGCTTGAACGAAAGCTCTGGAGCGCCCGAATTCTCACATGGGACGACTTTATCGGTTCTTCAGATATCAACTGCATAAGCCCGCATAAAAAAGTTGTTTTTGATGAATCTCTCTCGTCTGCCCGGAATGCGCTCGATCATACAGATGCCGGGTATTTCGCCTGCACGATTAAGAGAAGGGAACATTGGCGGCTCTTTGATATCTTTAAAGAAGAGTCTGCCTGTCTTGATATAGAAACGAACGGCCTTATGCCGGGCAGCGGTGGTGTCGTCACCGTAATCGGTATATACGACGGTTTCGAGTATAAATGTTTTGTACGGCATGAAAACCTCACTGCAGAGAATATAATGGAAGAGATCTCCCGGTACAAATATCTCATAACATTTTACGGGGCAGGCTTTGACATCCCGTATCTCCTGAGATCAATGCCTCATCTGAAATTCGACATCCCGCATTTTGACACTTGCTTCGGCACAAGGAGGCTCGGATTTCGGGGCGGGCTCAAAAGGCTCGAATTGGAACTGGGAATCGCCAGAGATAAAACGGTAAAGAATATGAATGGATATGATGCAGTAAAGCTCTGGGAGAATGCTCAGAGGGGAAGTAGTGATTCTCTGGAACTGCTCAAGTTATACAACAAAGAAGATACCGTCAACCTTTTCACGATAGCGGAAATTGTCTATCAGCGGTTACGATTACAGACAGGAATAGATGACTACCTGTAAATCCACCCAATCATCCTGAATATTCACCAGATGCTGACATGAAGCTATTTTAAACAAATTCCAATCCGACTTTATAAAAAAATGAATCGTATTTTTCGACCCAACGAACAGCTGCTTTTTTATACAGCGGGGGGTCATCGCTTTTCAAGATTATTGCCTGCCCTGCTGTAAGGACTGCCGGGGTATAAATACACAGGCCATCATTACTGAGGTTGAGTGTATATCCAACAAAAATCTCATAGGTCGTGTCAGGGTGCAGGACAAATTCAAGGACGATATAGGAAAAATCTTTCCGTTGATCTTTTCTGCGATTCTCTGTCAGGTTGTTGCTATTTTTTTCATCTGAAGATTCCATGGTTATCCTTTTATCACGAGTTTATGAATTTTTCTTTATAGTCTCTTCATGAACCTTGCACATTTTATGCCAAAATGATTTGTTTTTAAGGTGCTGATTTATATAAGAATATGGACATAGTGAGCCGTAGAGTTTTCTGTTTTGCGGAATTTTGTCAACGCCCTGAAGAGAAATGGCAGTGGACACAGTGGATGTAATGAAATAGAGAATGCATATAGAGATGGTGCGAGAGGCGGGAGTCGAACCCGCAAGGAGTTACCCACTGGATCCTAAGTCCAGCGCGTCTGCCAGTTCCGCCACTCTCGCAT
>JALHSV010000175.1 GCA_022865525.1 Thermodesulfovibrionales bacterium | reverse complement strand
TTTCTGCGTGTGACCGAATCGCGCGGCGGTTTGCCCGCCGCTGAACTCTGGTTGATCATTCGTCGTAATTTGGATGATCCTTCGGAGATTAAATACTTTTTTAGCAATGCTCCTGTCAGCACTCCGCTGAATGAGTTCGTGCGGATCAGCGGAATGAGATGGCCAATTGAAACCATCTTTGAAGAAGCGAAAGGTGAAATCGGGATGGATCATTACGAGATGCGGAGTTGGCTGGGATGGCATCATCATATGCTATTAGTTTCTCTGGCTCATTATTTCCTGGTTCGGTTGAGAATCACTTTTCAGGAACAGGCTCCTGCGCTCACAATTTATCAAGTTCGCATTTTGCTTTGCAGCGTTTTGCCGTCATTTGTTTCTGATATTCAATCTGCTTTAGAGCGAGTGCGTTATTACCAAAAATGTAATTTCGCTGCTTATCTTTCACACCGCAAAAAAAAGATAACTCAATTAGCGGCTTTCACTCATGACCTTGCGTTGTAATACTAATGCGTTCGCTCTTTCTAATGGACAAATCAATTAAACATCGGACAAATAGCTGTGTAGCCGTAGCGATCCAGAAAGGTATCATTGAAGGTGCTTGAATTCAACTTATTCAAGAAACGATCTGCTAATTCTGGGAGCCGTGTTTCCAAGTGTTTATGGCTAACTTCTTTACGGACAGCTTTCCAAACATGTTCCTGCGGGTTCAAATCTGGACTGGCAGTTGGAAAGAAAATAATCTCCAAACGAGAATGTTCCTCCAGCACCTTATCAATTGGTTTGCCACGATGCCAGGGAGCCCGATCCCAAAACAGGATAATTGGTACATTCGGATTCGTTTCCAGGATCATCTCCAAATAGTGCGCCGATATTTCAGCATTCATCAGATCGGAACGCATGGCAACTTCTTGTCCGCTGTGTAAGTTCAAAGCTCCGTAGAAATTCGTTTTGGCTCTTCCTGGATCGGCTCGCACAATCGGCGTTTGTCCAGTTGGAGACCAAACATGGCAGGTGGTGGCTTGTAAGTACAATCCAGCTTCATCTCCAGCCAGGAAAACAGTATTCGGCGCATCTTGAGCCACGTCGATCAGTTTTTTTCGAGCTGTTCTTCAAAATCAGCCACCTTGGTCTGACTACGAGACTTGAAAATCTTCTCGGTCTTCTGGTAACTAAAACCACACAGGCTCAGGAGGCTGGTATATGAGGTGCGGCTCTTGTATTCGATACCGTACTGTTCTCGAACCACATGCGTTAGATCTTCAACTGTCCAAAATTGACCATCCGCTGTGTTGGCACTTGCCCCAAACAATTCCTTGGGCGTGTATTGATGCAATTTCTGCTGCAATTCTTCGATCTGCAATTTGCTCAATTTGGCACTATTGCCTCCAGTTCGGTGATCGACCAGTCCTTGGGAATGATCTTCTCGGTATGCTCGACACCATTCCATCAAACTGGTTCGGCTGCAGCCTGTGATCTGCTCGATTTCTTGCTCTGCATAGCCTTCTCCATATAACCGCACTGCTTGGTAACGAGTGCGTGTGGCCGCATCCTTACATCCTTGATACGCTTTTTGCAGGTCTTTCCGTTCTACTTCGGTTAGTTTGAATTTCCGTTTTGCCATACCTCTATTGTACGACTTCTACTTACTTTGTCCATAAGGAGATCAAGAACATGAAAACTATTAACTGGCACAAATTTTTATGGTTGACCGCCATCCTGGCGGTTAGCCTGGTCGCGGCGGGCTGTAGTCAAACAAGTCAAACAACCCCTGCGCCCACGGTCATAGCAGTTTCTCCAACAAGCGATCCCCCTACAGATGATAATGCTATCAGACTTGTCTATTCGGAT
>JALHSV010000174.1 GCA_022865525.1 Thermodesulfovibrionales bacterium | reverse complement strand
TTCTAAGCTTGAATCTTCAAGGGCAAATCTTCAGAGGATAAACGATATCATTGTGGAGGTGAAAAAACAGATCAGTTTTCTGGACAGACTAGCGAAGAAGGCTGAAAAATATAAAAAGCTTACCTCCGAAATTCATGCTATAGAATTACAAATAGCGAAGAACGATTATCAGACTCTCAAAAATTCATTCCAGGATATTATTTCTGAATATAATGTTCTCAAGGAGCAAGAATCCCTCAAAAAGTCCGGACTCTCAAAGATAGAGAATGAGACTGAAATCAAAAAACTCCAACTCCTTGAAAAAGAGAAGATTTCGGAGCAAATACAGATTACGTTTTTGAATCTTGAAAAAGAGATTGCTGAGTTGGAGAAGACTATTGCAGTGGCAAGGACGGAGAGGGATAATTTTAAAGAATATCTTGTTAAACTGCATCAGCAGGCAGAAGAGTACACGAAAAAAGAAGAAGACTTTTCGATCCGCAAATCAGACTTAGAAACGACTGGAAGAGATCTTGTTGCAGCTATAGAGAGACAAGGGGAATTGCTTGCTGAAAAAGCTGAGCATATGCGGGCATTTGAAGATGAGCTGATTGAGAATGAGGATCTTCTTGAAGGTAAGAGGCGGGAAGTTTTCAAAATTTCAGAGGAACTCAGCAGTCTGAGAAACATTCTGAGCAGACAGCAGACTTCTCTCGAGGGCTTGAAACACAGGGAAGAATCTTCGATAAAAGATGCTGATAACGTAAAAAAAGTGCTTTCAGATTTAGATTCTTCCTTACGGGATATGGAGTCAAATCTGCTTGGGAAGAACAACGAAATTCTGCTTCTGAAAGACCAACAAGCTATAAAAGTCGACGAAATATCAGCCAATAAAAACAGAATCGAGCATCTCAGGGAAAGCTTAGCCAAACTCAAAGAAGAGCTTGCCTCATTTAATACGAGGATTGAGTCGCTCAATGAGGTAATCTTTGACGAAACAACAAAAGAATTCTTAGCCGGCGATCTCAATTTCCAACTCATCGCTTCTATTGCAGATGTATTCGAGATAGAACATGAATATGAAAAAGCGATAGAAAGCGTCCTTTCAGAGAAAGTGAATTCCTTCATCCTGTCATCGTACACTGATATTGAAAATGCAATTATGCGATTAAAAGACAAGGGGTTGGGAAGAACCGCTTTTATCCCTGTTCATCCTCCTTCAGTTGATATACAAAAGGATGCCCCTGCTGGCACAGTGGGAAAGGCGCTGAATTTCATTAAGACGAAAGAGGAATTTTCGGCTGTTGCTGAAAACGTCCTTGCCGACGTTTTTATCGTTAAAGATATCAAGACAGCTCTTCAGTTGGTTTCCTCCGGTCATCGATCATTCTATGTAACGCCTGGAGGAGAGGTTATTGAACCATCAGGAGTTGTCATCGCCGGAGAAATTAAAGGGGTATTCAGGCGAAAAAGGGAAATCCGGGAGATTGAAAGTGCAAGAGAACAGACCAGGCACAGCATTGACCACTTCCAGGCAGCTTTGACTTCAGCCCAGCAGGATATTGAATCAAAAGAGATTACGTTGAAACATATTGAGACCACTATTGTTGATAGAGAAAAAGAGATTTCGATCATGAAGCTGACGGCAGAAAACTATAGGGAGGAAAAGGAGCGAAGGAGCAGAAAACTTGCATACCTCTCTCTCGAACTTGAGCAGATATCAAGGGAAAAGGCATCCATAGAAAAGCTATTGAATGAAAAAGATGAAGAAATTAGATCAGTAAACTCAAAAAAATCGGACACTGAGCAGAGCAGCACATCATTGCAGGAGGAAATATCACAGAAGAGATCATATCTTGATGAATACCGGACAGAAGTAACCGATATACGACTTGCAATTACATCTTTCAGGGAGAGGCTTGAGGCAGTCAGCAAGGAGAAAGAGAATATTTTGCGGGAAGTAGATGAAAACAAAAAGAAAAAAGCATTTTTGTCGGAAGAGGTATCATCAACGGAATTACGTATTCATCAGCGCGAGGCGGAGATGGCTGAGCTGGAAGAAAAAACAAAGGCTTTAGTCGCTGAAGCAGATAGGTACAGAAAAGACTTTTCAGAGAGAAAGGAAGTCATAGACGCTGAAAATCAGGAGCTTTTAACCTCAGATCAAGGGCTTAAGGTGCTGAGAAACCAGATCGAATCCCTTTCGAAGAGGATAGCCGAACTTGATATACAGAGAGCTGAGCATAAAGTGAAAATGGAAACCCTGCACCAACACATCCGGCAAAATTATGGATTAGCCATAGATGTCGTCGAAGTGGAGTCTCTTAGCGCTGAAGATGAAAAAAGACTCCTTGATCTCAGAGAAAAAATCCAGGAACTCGGTCCTGTCAATCTCGGGACCATTGAGGAATATGAGGAACTGCGCACACGGTATGAATTCCTTAAAAATCAGCAGGAAGACCTCGACAGATCCATTGCAGAACTCGAAGAGGCAATCACAAGGATAAATGTGACAACCAGGAAAAAACTCAAAGAGGCCTTTGAAGCACTGAAAACAAAGTTTGCAGAGGTTTTCATAACGCTCTTTGCCGGTGGAAGGGCGGAACTTGTCATGACTGATGAAAATAATATCCTTGAAACGGGAATTGATATCATTGCCCAACCCCCCGGCAAAAGACTGCAGAATATCAATCTTCTTTCAGGCGGAGAAAAAACTCTGACAGCCCTTTCATTACTCTTTGCAAGCTTTCTAATTAAACCGACCCCCCTCTGCATCCTTGATGAAGCCGACTCGGCGCTGGATGAAATGAACACCGAAAAATTTGCGAATATGGTGAAGGATTTTTCGCAAGACACGCAGTTTATTGTCGTTACCCATAACAGAAACACCATGGGTGTTGCTGATTATATTTACGGGATAACCATAGAAGAAGCAGGAGTTTCCAAGGTTATTTCTATGCAGCTTGTTGAGGCGTGAGTATCGATCTCCTCTTTTCATATACCTTCCCTCTTGTATAAAATACATAAAGCTGTTATGAGAACAAAACTGTTCCGTGATGAGGAAGTAAGTTCTAACCC
>JALHSV010000173.1 GCA_022865525.1 Thermodesulfovibrionales bacterium | reverse complement strand
ATGATGAAAATACATAGGATACCAGGGGGCAAAGATCCAGGAGAGAAGGAGTCAAGGGGTCGAGGATCCAAGTGAAATGCTCCAGATACTGAGGATTCCAGGGGTCAAGGATTCAAGTGGAAAAACAACAGGGTCTGAGGGGGCAAGGATTCGAGGGGTCGAGAGCAGAAGAGCAGAAGTCAGAAGAGCAGAAGCGCAAAAATGCAAAAAGGATCCAAGGGGACGAGTGCAACACCCACAAATACAAAGATTTTGTTGAGAAAGAACATCCTGAGAGAACAATCGACTTATTGCGTGCAAAATGGCACACACGTGATGGCTAGGGCTGGGTGGAATGCAACGTGTGCGGTTGGTGAGGGAAACGCTGCTTCTGAAGTACGCCATCCATCTTAGAAAATTGGAAGAGGTCTGATCCTGATCCTCGTATCTTCGAAAACCACGATGCTCCCCTCTGCCAAGGCATCCGATATTTCAGATGTCTGATTGAGCAGTAAAGCAAGCTGGGTCTCGGGATGCTTGTCGGAAGTTCTGAAAATAATCACGGACGGCCGGGAATACCGCGAAAGCGCGAGCAATGTGCCGAAGTCGGTATCAGCCGTCACAATCGTCAGGTCTTCCTCCTTGGCATACTCGAAAATGATCTGATCAGACGCGGAATGCATGCCGATGTCTCTTACATGAATGGCTTCGAAACCGGCTTCCCTCAGACCCTTGGCTATTAAAGGTGAAAGCGCGTGGTCGACCAAAAACTTCATGCATTCACGAGAGGGATCTGCCGTTCTTTCACTGCCTCAGCGGCATAGAGCAGTGCCTCGCGAATATCATAGGGTTCAAGATCCGGGTACGCGTCGAGAATCTCTTTTTCGTTCATCCCGTTAGCGACCATGCCGACAACCGTTGCTACGGGTATCCTCAATCCCCTGATACAGGGCATTCCCCCCATTTTATCGGGCTCGATTGTTATTCGGGTGAATTTCATATGTTTCCTCCGGTCCATAAGCGGACACTGTTTGCCTTATTATAGCGGATTGTTTTCTTGTCTTCCAGAGTTAAAACCCTTAATACATGTACTGAGGTTTTAAAGTGCTTTCTCTGTATTCTGATTACCTCGCCCACTTTTCTATTCCCCTGCAAATATCTGCCGCATTTTTCCCTTTGAAGAGATCTTTCTTAATCTGTGTGTAATCTCCGTAACCAGATTCGTATTGCAATATAAATCTCGTAGCATTAATCAATCCTATGCTCTTCACAAGTGCATTCCATCCGGCGTCTCTTAACGCTATTCCTGTTAAGCTTTTCTGCATCGTCTTAAGCATTTTTAAACACCTCCTTCAATACGAACTCTATCAGTCTCAAGTCGGACCCTTGTTTGCTCCTGATTATCAAATGGTCTGTTATAAACGCTCGTATCAAGATATATTTTTCTTTTTTCTTTTTTCATATCTCAATCTTTATGTTAATTTTACCTTTCATTGGGACAGAAAGCAAAATGTTTGAAAATCCCTTTCACCTCCATTTTCTTACGCGAGTACTCTTTCTGAAATATCGGAAGTATTGTGACCCATACCATATGTGCATCTGTGAAAAGGATTCGAGAAGTCAAGGATTCCGCGCCCCGGCGCGTCCGCCTGTGGCGGAAAGGGGTCGAGGGGCCAAGGGCATGAAAGAGATGATTATAAGTTATTGATAAATTCGTCAACGCTTATTCTGGCCTGTCTTAAAATGTAAAAGTCT
>JALHSV010000172.1 GCA_022865525.1 Thermodesulfovibrionales bacterium | reverse complement strand
CCGGAACGTATGAGCCTAATGGTGAGGGTGCTTCCGGAAGCACTATGCCTAACATTTTTAATTTGTCTACAGGTGACATTATAATCCTAATTCCCCGGGAGTCCCGATCCGTCCCAGTACCGCTGACGCTGCTGCCACAGCAGGGTTTGAGAGATAAACTTCGCTTCCAGGATGGCCCATCCTGCCGACAAAATTCCTGTTCGTCGTTGCAATAGCCCTTTCACCTTTTGCCAGAATTCCCATGTGTCCTCCAAGACAGGGGCCGCATGTGGGGGTTGATACCACGGCTTCAGCTTCTATGAAAATATCCAGAAGCTTCTCTTTCATCGCCTGCCGGTAAATCCTCTGGGTTGCCGGAATGACGATCATCCGCACATTCGGGTTCACTTTTCTCCCTTTCATCACCTGCGCTGCTTCCCGCAGATCCTCGAGACGGCCATTGGTACAGGAGCCGATCACGACCTGGTCAACCGAAACATCAAAGAGCTCTGTTGCCGGTCGTGTATTCGACGGGAGATGAGGGCATGAAACCGTAAGAGGAATCTTCGAGCAGTCATATTCACGGGTTTCACCGTACTTGGCATTCTTGTCGGATTTGTAAAAGACCGGAGTCCGCTTTGCCCTGTTCCTAACATATGCTTTGGTTATCCGGTCGGGAACGATGATAGCGCTTTTTCCGCCGGCTTCAATAGCCATATTGCACATCGTCAGCCTTCCGTACATCGGGAGATTACGGATCGTTTCTCCCTCCAATTCCATCGCCTTGTACAACGCTCCATCAACCCCTATGTCGCCTATCGTATGGAGAATCAGGTCCTTGCCCCCGACCCATGTATTGAGCTTCCCGTAATACACAAACTTCATGGATTCAGGGACTTTAAACCAGCATTCCCCTGTTGCCATTGCTGCTGCAACATCCGTCGAACCGACACCCGTTGAAAATGCACCGAGTGCTCCATATGTGCAGGTATGGCTGTCTGCACCAATGATGAGATCACCTGGAACAACCAGACCTTCCTCGGGAAGGAGGGCATGTTCGATACCCATCCTTCCGACTTCAAAATAGAGACCGAGGTGGTATTCCCTGGAAAAATCCCTGAGCATCTTGCATTGTTCTGCCGCCTTAATGTCTTTTTGAGGAGCAAAATGATCGGGAATGAATGCAACCCTGTCTTTATTAAAGACATCCTGTGCACCGATTTTTTTGAATTCTGATATTGCTATGGGGGCTGTGATATCATTGGCAAGGACAAGATCGACCTTTGCATTGATAAGTTCGCCGGCTGAAACGTTCTTTTTGCCGGAGTGCGCTGCAAAAATTCTTTCCGTTATTGTCATGGGTTATCCTCCGAAGGCAGTATCAAATATTATACATAAGCCGAACCCATTGCAGCTACCGAAGAACGCATCATTTCTCTGTTTTGTGGTAAAATTATAAACTCGAAAATGGAATAAATGAACATGGGCAAAGAGATCAGGAAAATACTTATTGCAAACCGCGGTGTGACCGCTGTCAGGGTCATGCATACCTGCAGGGACAGGAAGATCCCGACTACCGCTGTTTACAGCACCCCTGACCGCCTTGCACACCATGTGTTCATGGCTGATTCCGCGGTGCATATCGGTGAAGCTCCTCCGGCCGAATCGTATCTCAACATGGAAAAGATGATTGCGGCAGCTATTCAGAGCCGTTCGGATGCAATACATCCCGGATGGGGCTTTCTTGCAGAGAACCATAAATTTGCGCAGATGGTCATTGATGCAGGCCTGACTTGGATAGGCCCGCCGCCGAAAGTCATTGAGGCTCTCGGAGATAAAATACAGGCAAAGAACCTTGCGCAAAAAGTCAATGTCCCTACAATACCCGGAATCCTCGATGTGACGAATGTTGAGCAGATCAAGAAATGGATGAAGCATGACAAGGTGACCTTCCCGATCATGATCAAAGCCGTTGCTGGTGGCGGAGGAAGAGGGATGGTAAAGGTAGAAAATACGAATCAACTGGTGCAGGCTTTTGCACAGGCACGCTCTGAAGCGATGAAATCTTTTGGAGATGACAGGGTTCTGGTCGAAAAATATATCGAGCGGGGAAGGCATATTGAAGTGCAGGTTGTTGGAGACGAATATGGCAACATAGTTCATCTCTATGAAAGGGAATGCACCATTCAAAGAAGAAATCAAAAGATTATCGAGGAAGCACCTTCGCCGTCGATCAACGATGACCTCCGAAAGGAGCTTTGTTTTACTGCAATCCGGTTGATGCGGGAGATAGGCTATACCTCGGCAGGGACTGTGGAGTTTATTTTTGATTCCTCTACGAAGAAGTATTATTTCCTTGAAGTCAATACCCGTTTGCAGGTGGAACACGGTATTACCGAACTGATAACCGGTCTCGATATCGTGGGCATTATGATTGATGTGGCAACGGGTAAAAAACTTCCCTTCAAACAGGCTGATATCCATCCGAACAGATGGGCTCTTGAGGTCCGGCTGAATGCTGAAGACCCGAGAAATTTCAGTCCTTCCTTTGGAACGATCACCCGTCTCCAGGTGCCTCAGGGGCCTGGTGTGAGGATAGCGGCTGGTGCTTATGAAGGAGCTGATATCCCGCCATACTATGATTCACTTTTTATGCTTTTGATAACAGCTGGATCTGACAGGGGAGATGCTATCAGGGTTATGGACCGTACACTCAGCAGAAATCTCAGGATAGAAGGTGTGAAAACCCTTGCACCCCTGCTTTTGAGCATAATCAGACATCCTGCATTCAAAGCGGGTGAGTTTTCTACACGGTTCATAGAAGAGAATATGAAAGATTTGGTCTCCATGTTCAAGGAAAAGAACAGTGAGGATGAGGTCCTGAAGATCGCGCGCTATGTTGCGGAGATTTCTGCTCTCGGCCCGCAGTCCTGGATGTAAAAAGAATAGAGATGACCAAAAACAGAAAACAGAATATAACCCCCCACACCCAACCTTCCCCCTCGAGGGGGGAGGGCAAGGGAGGGGGTGAAAGTCCGGGCTATATTTTCGTAAAGCCGGGCATGTCTTCCAAAGAGATGGTTCAGGCAGTCCGTTCGCTGAAAGGTGTCTGCTTCACATCAGTAGGAATGCGCGATGCAGGCCAGTCTGATTATAAAAACAGGCATCGCATCTATGACCTTGCAACCCTTGCGCCTTTTTATAACAGGATGGGACTGTTCAGTGCGGAATGTCATGGAGGGGCACGATGGCATGTTGGGGTCATGAACAGGCGGGAAAGTCCCTTTGAGGAAATAGAAATACTCAGACAGCAGATGCCGAACGTTCTTTTACAGACGCTTATTCGTGAAACGAATATGTGGGGATACCGGCCGTATTCCAAGAATGTCATCGAATATGTTGTTTCGCAGGTTGATATCGATGTCTGGAGATGTTTTTCCTTCCTGAATGATGTGAGAAACATGCGCACTGTTGCAGAAGTCATCATGAAGCGGGGAAAGCTGTTTCAGCCGGCGATATCTTTTACCATGGCGGACTGGGCAACCAATACATATTATCTTGGGGTGGTGAAAGATGTTGTTGACCTCTGCAGCGGGACTGATGAAATCATTTTCTGTGTGAAGGACATGGCAGGGGTAGGCAGCATCACCCGTGTCAGCAGCCTGATCGATGCGATAAAACAGAAGTACCCGGAACTCGTCATTCATTACCACCGGCACATTACTGACGGGCTTGCGATACCTGCTCTGCTCTCTGCTGCAAAAGCAGGAGCGAAAATTTTTGATGTTGAGGAGGATTCCCTCGCACGGTTTTACGGCCATTCGCCGATACTCGGTGTGCATGCCTATTTCGAGGAGTCCGGGATACCGGTGAACCTTGACAGGACTGAAGCAGAGGCTGCTGTCCAGAAGGTGCGGGAGTGGATTAATTACTACGATTGGGCTGAATCACCCTTTAAAGGTTTTGACCACACGGTTATTGTTCACAAGATGCCGGGAGGAGCTTTCCCGAGCTCGTTTGAACAGGCAGAAAAAGGCGGTTTTCTCCACTACATGCCTGCTGTTCTGAAGGTGATGTCTCTTTATAATAAGATTATTCATTATTTTGATGTAACCCCTGGTTCACAGATTACGTGGGTTACGTGCAGTGGAATCGTGAATAAATACGCAAAGGCAAAAGGTGAAGCCGGAGTCCGGCTTCTGATCAAACTCCTCACAAAATTCATCGATGAAAAGCAATTGAATTTTGAATCCATGGATAATGATGAACAGGAAGAACTGCTTGGGTTATTCAGAAATGCACCGGGTGATTTCAGTAACCTTATCCTTGGACATTACGGAAAACTCCCCATGGGATGGCCTCCGGACTGGGTATACATGAGTACGTTCGGGGATGAGTGGGAAAAGAGGATCAGGGAACGCATCGAACTTTCGCCGCTTGATTCCATGGAGGATGACAATCTGGATAAGCTCAGGCAGGAACTCACCAATTATCTTGGGAGAAATCCTGCCGAAGAGGAATTCATCCTGTTCCTCATGCATCCCAAGGATGCCCTAAACATGATCGAATTCAGAGAGAAATACGGTGAGTCGCCGCTTGTTCTTCCAACTGATGTCTGGAGGCAAGGCCTGAAAAAGCCGGGTGACAAGGTTGATTTCGAGCTCTGGGGAAAACCTTACAGCATCGAACTCGTTTCAGTAGGAGCAGAACATGAAGGACTGATCCATGTTGTTATGCGGGTCAATAATAAGACCAGGGTCTATGCGGTTGAGACACCGAGAGCAAAGAAAATAGAGATCAGAATGGCAAAGGGTCTGCTTGACATCGGAGCCCCGATCAACGGAAATATCTGGAGAATCGGCAACCCCGAACGGGGGGCCCTCAAGGCTGGTGACATTGTCCATAAAGGTGAGGAGATTGCAAATCTTGAGGCGATGAAGATGGAAAATGCGATTGTTGCTCCATTCGATGCTCAGATAACAGAAATCTGCGTAAAACTTAACAGCTTTGTTGTTGAAAGCCAGCTCCTCTTTGTCCTCGAAAAGTCATAAATCACCTCCGTTAATACCCTGCTGTAACGTTTCATGAATTTTCAATAATGCATAATATTGCTAATAGTGGTCTCATAATTGAATAGACATTTATCAGAAAATCTTCCTCTATGAGCCGTTGGCTCCGAGCCATAGGCCTTGCCCCTCTTTACCATCCTTCGGCAAGCTCCGGATGACAAGTGTCATGGTGAGTCTGTCGAACCATTTCCTCCCTTTGGTAAAGGGAGGTTAGGAGGGATTTCTCGAACAGACCGCTTGTCGGTGCATTCCTGCTGACCGGCATGCTTCAAATGACGACAATCTATGTGCCATTCCTTAATCCGATATTCAAAACCCAACCGCTCAGCGCAAATGAATTACTGATAACTCTGGGATTGTCTTCAATCGTCTTCCTTGCGGTCGAGGCAGAGAAAATGATGAAACGGCGAAAAAGCAGATAATTCTCTTAATCGTAATTTTTATGACTTTGATTCTGTGGGTATCGATAGTGCAATAATCAAGTCTCTTGCTACATTTATTTCTTTTATTCCGGTCATTACGACTTCTCACAGGAAGTGAGAAGTCCTCTACCACCCTGAAACCGTTTGTGTAGGTGCAACCCCCGAAAATGCTATGTTTCCTTCAGGAAGTAGTTAACCGGAAATCTTTTTCTTGAAAGTTGCGCACATGCAATCAGGTATAATATCGACGATTCCAATAAAGGATTTAGAAGGGAGGTAGTT
>JALHSV010000019.1 GCA_022865525.1 Thermodesulfovibrionales bacterium | reverse complement strand
GGGAAACGATCGTTTAAAGACATCATCAAATCCCTTGTTGAGGCTGTTAAGACAGCGAGGGAACTTGGCGCAGAAACCGTTGGTATCAATGCAGAAGACGCTTCGAGAACAGAGCTTGACAGACTCATCGAATTTACTCTCGCAGGAAAAGAAGCAGGCGCAGACCGCTTCAGATACTGCGATACGCTCGGTACTGATGATCCTATCACAATCCATGAACGCGCAAAGGCCTTAGCGCTTGCGACTAAATTCCCCCTGGAAATGCACTGCCACAATGACCTTGGCATGGCTGAGGCGGTATCCATTGCCGGTGCACAGGGAGCTGTAGAAGTAGGTATCGATTCGTATATCAATACCACGATCAATGGTTACGGCGAGCGCTGCGGCAACTGCGACCTGGTATCAACAATTCTGGCGCTGAAATTCTCGCACGGCCTGAAAGATAAACTCCCCCTTGATGAGCATGTCGACCTCAAGAAAGCATGGAAAATCGGGAGATATGCCTCCTATGCGTTCAATATCCCCATCCCGATTAACCAACCCGGCATAGGGGCAAATGCCTTTGCGCATGAATCAGGTATTCATGCAGATGGTGCCCTGAAAGACAGGAGAAATTACGAACTGTATGACCCTGAAGATGTCGGAAGAGGTGAGCCTGAACTTGCTGAAACCGGGAGGATCATAACAACTGGAGAATATGGCGGCATCAAGGGATTCAGGCATGTGTATGACAAGCTGGGCATCCATTTTCATGATGACAGTGAGGCAAGGAAAGTGCTTGAACTTGTGCAATATGCAAATCTTCATACGCAAAAGCCTCTGACGGATGACGAACTGAGATTGGCTGCGACCTATCCGGATGTCATACAAAAAATATTAACGGTAACTATTTAGATGTATCCCATCACCTTAATTCCGGGAGACGGCACAGGGCCTGAAATATCCGAGGCAACAAAAAAAGTCCTTGAGGCGACAGGGGTACCCATCCAGTGGGATATCCAGGAAGCAGGCCTCGATGTTTTTGAAAAAGAAGGCACTCCCTTACCTGCGAGGGTAATTGATTCTATTAAAAAGAACAAGGTCGCGATTAAAGGTCCGGTTACCACTCCGGTTGGGACAGGGTTCAGGAGTGTCAATGTTACCTTGCGGCAGGTCCTGGATCTCTATTGTTGCCTGAGACCATCCAAGACCTTTCAGGGTGTCAGGACGCGATTCCAGAACATTGATCTTGTCATCATTCGCGAAAACACGGAAGACCTCTATGCCGGCATTGAATTTGAAAAAGGCACTCAAGATACTCACAGGGTCATCCAGCTCATTCAGGAATTAACAGGAAAGACCATCAGGTCCGATTCAGGAATCAGCATCAAACCGATATCCGTTTATGGAACGGAACGGATTGTGCGCTATGCATTTGAGTATGCAAGAAGAAACAAACGGAAAAAGGTTACTGCCGTCCATAAGGCAAATATTATGAAATACTCAGACGGTCTTTTTCTTGAGACCTCCCGGAACGTAGCATCGAAATATCCTGATATCGAATTCGAAGATCGTATTGTTGACAACATGTGCATGCAGCTTGTCCAGAAACCTGAACTCTATGATGTGATCGTTCTTCCCAATTTATACGGTGATATCGTTTCTGATCTGGCAGCGGGGCTTATCGGCGGGCTGGGTGTTGCACCGGGTGCAAACCTCGGAGAAGAGTATGCTGTATTTGAGCCGGTTCATGGAAGCGCTCCGAAATACAAAGGGTTGAACAAAGTCAATCCCCTTGCTATGATACTTTCGGGTGTTATGATGCTCAGACATTTGGGTGAGTTCAAGGCTGCGGATCGATTGGAACAGGCTGTTGCTTCGGTCATTGAGGAGGGAAAAGACGTAACCTATGATCTCAAACCGAAGCCTGATGATCCATCGGCTGCCACCACATCGGGGATGGCTGACGCAATCATCGC
>JALHSV010000171.1 GCA_022865525.1 Thermodesulfovibrionales bacterium | reverse complement strand
TGCCGGTATCTCTGGCCTTTTGTGGTCATCCCCTTTGTGATCTATCCCTATACGAAACGTTTTACCTATCTCTCCCATTTTATCCTCGGTCTCTGTCTCGGCCTCGCACCTGTCGGAGCATGGATCGCGGTTACCAACTCCGTTAATAATATTGAACCTTTTTTATTAGGGGCAGCCGTGCTCTGCTGGGTCGCAGGATTTGACATATTTTATGCGATACAGGATATGAACTTTGACCAAAAGTACAGACTCTACTCAATCCCTGCGAATTTTGGTATTAGAACGTCTCTTGTATTGACCAAGCTTCTCCATTTCACTGCAATCTCATTTCTGGTTTGGACCGGCATCCGCCTTGATCTGGGGATTTTTTACTTTATCGGGGTATTCATTGCGGGTGTACTTCTGGCTTACGAAAACAGCCTTATCAAGCCGGACGATTTATCAAAATTAAATATGGCCTTTTTCACAATGAACGGTGTCATCAGCGTTCTGATGTTCTGCTTTGTTGCGATGGAAGTAATCTTCAGGAGGACAAACATTGTCTGATTATGTGATCGGTATTACCGGAGCAAGCGGGAGCATTTACGGCGTCAGGTTGATCCATGAACTTGTGTCGAGGAAGCATCATGTCGATGTTGTTATCACCAATGCCGGCAAGAAGGTGATGGAAGTGGAACTGGGGATATCAGGATCAAAAGAAATAAAGAATTTGCTCGTATCCCAAAAAAAAATCCGGATCAGAATCTGGGAGAATGATGATTTCAGCGCTCCGTTCATGAGCGGATCGAATGCATATGAAGCAGTAGTCATCATTCCCTGCAGTGTCGGGAAACTGGCAGCGATTGCGAACGGCATCTCAGGCAACCTCCTTGAGCGGACGGCCGACGTAGCTCTCAAAGAAAAAATGCCGCTTTTACTAGTTATACGGGAGACCCCCTTGAGTCTTATTCATCTTGAGAACATGGTCAAGGTTGTGAAGGCCGGGGCACAGGTTCTGCCTGCCATGCCGGCATTCTATCATCATCCGAAAACAATTGATGACATGGTCAATTTCATTGTCGGCAAGGTTCTGAATCTCCTGAGGATTGACCATAATCTGTTAAAAGGGTGGAAAACAGGATAGAGAGAAACTTTAGATTAAAAAGTGCAGACATTGCTCGAAAAATTATTTAACTCAATAATTTGATTGAAATATCTTTTTCGCTCTACGGAAAAAATATTCGTAAAACCATCAGAAGAAAGTACACTATGGTATTGAAAAATAATTTTTCTCACAACATCAGCACTTTTTTGAATGCATTTTCTATCACATATCATTTACAACCTGGACGGCAGATATTGTATTTAAGCGGATTTTTTTGCTGATAGTCAGATGAAGTATCTCAAAAATAAAGAGGCAAAAACCTCGGAGGTCGATGCGACCGAGAATGAGCGAAAATACTGTATCTGCCGGCAGACATGAAATTTATGAAGAAAGCAGGATAGTTTGAACATCATGTCAAAGAATTTTATAAGAGATATTGCCAAAAATATCGATAAAGGCATCCGACTCTCACGGAAAAACGCAATTGCCCTTATAGAATCGAATGATCTCATCTCAATCGGTCAACTTGCAAATAAAGTGAAAGAGAAAAAATCAGGGGCTCGGGCATATTTCAATGTCAATCGCCATATCAATCTGACCAATATCTGTGTTTCACGCTGCAAATTCTGTGCATTCAGCAGGGATAAGGGGGATGCTGACGCATATAGCATGACAATCGATGATGTGCTTGGCATCGCACGGTCGGCACGGGATCTTGGGATAACCGAGTTTCACATTGTAAGCGGGCTTCATCCTGACCTGCCCTTTGATTACTATCTTGAAGTAATTTCAGCCCTTAAGAATATCATGCCGGAGGTTCATATCCAGGCATTCACTGCTGTTGAAATTGATTATTTTTCGAAAATTGCAAATCTCACGATCAAGGAAGTCCTCTTGCGGTTGCAAAAAGCAGGGTTGGGGTCGCTCCCTGGTGGAGGTGCAGAGATACTGAATTTTAGAGTGAGGGATACGGTCTGCTCAAAAAAGGCCTCTGCCGGAGAGTGGCTCGAAGTCATGAGAACCGCCCATAGCCTTGGACTCAAATCCAACGCGACTATGCTGTATGGGCATATCGAAACTGTCGAAGAGAGAATAGACCACCTTCTTGCTTTACGGGAACTCCAGGATGAAACAGGCGGATTTCAATCGTTTATTCCTCTACCATTTCATCCTCAAAACACTCAGTTGCCTGATTTTAAAAAACCAACTGCCTTCGAGAACCTGAAGATGCTCGCTGTATCCAGGCTTGTTCTTGATAATTTCCCCCATATAAAAGCTTTCTGGATCATGCTCGGTTTAAAGGTTGCCCAGCTTTCGCTTCTCTTCGGTGTGGACGACCTTGACGGGACAGTTGTTGAAGAGAAGATAACCCATTCAGCAGGTGCCGAAACAGAGCAGTCCATTTCGCGGGAGGAATTACTGGAATTAATCCGGGCGACTGGACAGGTCCCTGTTGAGAGAGATACGCTCTATAACGTGCTCAGAATCTATGATCAGAATCGTGAAGGAGCATCCGTTGAGACCTAAGGTAGGACACATACAGTTCCTGAATTGCCTCCCTCTTTACTACGGGTTAGTAAAGAGCCATGCCCTGCTTGATATTGAACTCATAAAAGGCACCCCGACCGAGCTGAATTCCATGCTGATTCATGGCAATCTCGACATTTCGCCGATTTCATCGATAGAATATGCCCGTCATGCTGATTCCCTCATGCTCTTTCCTGATTTTACCGTCAGCTCTGATGGTGAAGTAAAGAGCATCCTGCTGCTCAGTCGTTTCCCGGTAGAACAATTATCTGGCAGAAAAATTGCCCTTGCGAGCACATCTTCCACTTCGCAGGTACTTCTGAAAATAATCCTTAAGCTGGGCTACAAAATCGAACCGCACTACATAATCAGGCAGCCTGATCTGGATAGCATGCTTTCGGCTGCTGATGCAGCCCTGCTCATCGGCGACATAGCTTTGAAGCATCATGCGGATTCAAGGGAGTATTATGTATACGACCTGGGGGTTGAGTGGAAAAAACTCACCGGCAAAAACATGGTTTATGCGGTCTGGGCCGTGAATCGTACCTTTGCCGAACCAAAAATGAAGTTGTGTGAAAATGTATTCGAGACGTTCAGGAAATCCATGGATTACTCCATAGCAAATCTTCCTGAAATCGTTGAATACGCCGCGAAATGGGAACCGTTTGATCCCTCCTTTCTGACAGCATACTTCAGGTCCCTCCACTTTGCTTTCGAGGAGGAATATCAGGATGGGCTCATCCATTTCTATAGAATGGCAAAGGATATCGGAGAGTTGGAGACCGTTCCGCATTTGGAATTCATCAATATCAGGTCTGATATAAGGATATTAAATATTCAATCATAAAGGATAAACTTATTGTGAATATAGCTTCAAAGTCATTGTCATTCCAGCTTGTCTGGAATCTTTCGTGAAAATATTCAAATCAAGAAAATCAGAATGATTCTGGACAAGCCAGAATGACATAGCAATGCATAATTCAATGAAAATTCAGAAGAGACTATCGAATGTCTTACACGAAAGATTGACCTTTGAGGAAGCAGTCCGTCTCTTTCAGGAGACTGAATTGCTGGAGCTCGCGAATGCGGCGGATGCTGTCTGCAAGGACAAACATCCTGAAGGAGTCGTTACCTTTCTGATAGACCGCAATATTAATTACACAAATATCTGTCAGAATCAATGTTCTTTCTGCGCCTTTTACCGGCCCAGGGGCCACCCGGACGCGTATGTCCTGAGCCAGGAACAGATTGAAAACAAGGTGGCCGAAACCCTTGAACTTTCAGGCACTCAGGTGATGCTTCAGGGCGGGATCAATCCCGATTTGAAGCTATATTTCTACACGAATATGTTCCGGGAATTGAAAAAGAAATTCAGGATAAGGATTCACAGCCTTTCCCCGCCGGAGATTGTGCATATCGCTGAATCAGGAGGTCTATCTATTGCGGATGTTTTGGGGGAATTAATCAAGGCGGGACTGGATTCGCTCCCGGGAGGTGGCGCAGAGATACTCGTTGACAGCGTAAGACAGAGGATAAGCCCGCGTAAGATATCTTCAGCACAGTGGCTGGAGGTCATGGAAGAAGCCCACAGGCAGGGACTCAAGACTACAGCAACCATGATGATCGGAACGGTTGAGACAGTTGAGGACAGGATCTCCCATCTCCGGAAGATCAGAGCTTTGCAGGATCAAACAGGGGGGTTCATGTCCTTCATTCCATGGACATTTCAACCGGGTAATACCGCTTTGGGCGGCAAGGCGGTTTCTTCAATAGAATATTTAAGGACGTTATCGATAAGCCGCCTGTTTCTCGACAATTTCCCCAATGTTCAGGGCTCATGGGTTACGCAGGGGAGGGATATCGGACAGGTTTGCCTTTCTTTCGGAGCAAATGATCTTGGCAGCATCATGATAGAAGAGAATGTTGTGCGGGCGGCAGGTATTTCACACCGGATTACTGGTGACGAGATGGTGGATCTGATTCGGAAGGCAGGGAAAATACCAGCGCAAAGGGATACGGAATTCAATATATTAAAGGTCTATGAATAAAAAAGATTTCCCTCATGTTAATCTTGCATTTATTGGCGGTTCAAGTACCTATGCAATCAATTTCCCCGAAGATCTGAAGCTGTCCGGAGTAAAGGTTTTAAGCAAAAAAACGTTCTCAACCCCCTTTGGTGAAAGTCCGGAATTCAAGCTCTTTGAGGTTAACGGTCAATCTGTATTGACGTTGAAGATGCATGGCTGGCGTCCTGGTGTAAGCCGTGCAGATGCATCGAAACAGATTTTCTGGGTCCTAAAAAAAGCAGGTGCGAAGACCATTCTCGCAGAAGGCGGGGTCGGTGCGATCAGAGAAGATCTTGCATTGCGTGATTTTTTCATCCCCGACGATTATATCGACCTTTCTCTGAGAAAAGATGTGTATCTTACGGATAAATATCTATTGATTATGCGGGATCCGATGTGTCCCGACCTCGCAAAAATACTCTCCAAAACCAGCACACGATTATTTCCTGAAAGACATATTGCACACGGGGTATATGCGGTTACCGACGGCAGGCATTTTGAAAGCCGTGCTGAAGTAAGGATGATTGCGTCTTTCGGGGGTGATGTGGTGGGTCAGAGTCTCTGCCCGGAAGTATACCTCGCCAGGGAAATCGGAGCATGTTATGCAGGTCTTTATCTCATTGTGAACAGGGCAGAGGGTGCAGGCCCTGACTGGAGTCATAAGGAATTGAAGGGGCTTTTTTATCAGGAAGGGATGGGTGTGGGGGAAATAATCATAGAGAGCCTTAAACAAATTAAACCGGATCGCAAAAGAGTTTGCCGGTGTTCGAAATTAAGGAAAAAAACACTCTTGAAATGAGCATTATTGACCATAAAAAACGGGATGCCCAGAAAGTTGAACAGATGTTTTCGGGCATCGGTCCCCGTTATGACCTCCTGAACCATGTCCTCAGCCTCGGTCTTGATCTCGGATGGCGGAAAAAAGTTGCACGGGAGACAGGGGGAATTCCCTGCCAGAGCATTCTTGATGTATGTACAGGCACCGGAGACATGGCTCTTGAACTGTCCAGATTCTGGAAGG
>JALHSV010000170.1 GCA_022865525.1 Thermodesulfovibrionales bacterium | reverse complement strand
TTGTTTGCACATCAGCCACGAAAGTGAGGGCAGGAGTTGCCTTATACGCAAGTCCCACAGTCCAAGTGGAGGGGATGTCAAAGTCTCCATCTTCAGCAAAAAGACCTTTATAATTGTCGAATGCGTCCATGGAAATTTTCGTCTGATACGAGGCACCGAGGAACAAATTTGTGAGAATCTCACCAAGATAACCTATTCTCAAACCACATCCAAATGAACTGTCATGGCCCTTATTGGTGAGCTTCGATGGGTTGCTTGAAAAACCGAACTCACCAAACTTTTCCAGTCCCTGTGCCTCAAAACTCTGGTATGCCAGAATCGGGCTGATACCGACGGCGTGTTTGGGATTCAGCTTTACAGCATAGGTAGGTGTAATGAATAATTGCATGAGATCAACTCCCGTCGGGGAAGAACCATAGAATGTGCTGGTATCGTAATCTGTATTCATCCCGCCATTACCGAAAATCGATATGCCGAGGGAGTGCCTGTCATCTAACATCTTATTGAATCCAAATGCAGGGATCAAAAACCACTCAGAATCGCTTTCGACTGTGCCCGGTGTCAGACCAAAAGCAGGAGGAGGCGACGGATTTCCCCTGACAGTATACTCCCTGTTTGGATTAAATACTGTGAGACCAAAATCAAGCCGCGTACCAACAGAAACCATGCCGGCCGGATTCATCGAAGCGGATAGAGAATCCAATGGCAACGCAACCCCGGCACCGGCCAATGCCTTGTTTTTTATACTGTATCCGTGAGAGAAGTAGCCGTTTGTCGCTGATGCGATCCCAGCTAAAGACAATAAAAAGAGTAGAGCCAAAACAACAACACCTAATTTCTTCATGTTACCCTCCCTCTTATTGTTAAATATTGAAAAATTTTATTGGTCGGGGCGAGAGGATTTGAACCTCCGACCCCCTGCGCCCAAGGCAGGTGCGCTAAACCAGGCTGCGCTACGCCCCGAATTGTCACTCCTAATACTGGATGATTTCAAGGTAATTAGTAATATCCTGTTCCTGTTCGTCTTTTGCCCGTAATTTCTGATTCCTGAGATCAACCATCGCCTTTTCCATGTCCCCTTTATACAGTGGGTCAAGTTCAATAGCCCGTTTCATGGCAAAAGCAGCATCACCATACTGCCCCTTGGCGTTATAGCAGAGGGCAAGCCCGTAATAGGGAGCATGAAAATCCGAATATCTCTTCAATGCATCCTTAAAGGCTGAAAGGGCCTCATCCAATTTCGAAAGCCTATAATATACCATGCCAAGGTTATTCAATGCCATTGCTGCATTCATGTACTGAGGATTTGATAAAGCAATGTTGTACGATTCAATAGCCTCGTTAAATTTCTTCATATTTGCATAGGTATTCCCGAGGTTCGTTGCAGCCTCCGAATAATTTTTATCAATTGCGAGGGCTTTCTGAAAATGTTCAATAGCTTTGGCATAATCCTCGAGCTTTGTGAGGTATATGACGCCGAGTGCATTATGAGTTTCCTTATCATGAGGATTAAGCTTCAGAGCCTTCTGCAGTTCTGTAAAAGCGGGCTGAATATTGTTTTCATTCAGATACGAGATGCCAAGCTGATAATGATACTGTGAATTCTTGATATCTTTTTCTGTTACAACGGCACATGAACCGGCGAAGATGACAGCAAGCACAATAAAGAATCCTTTCAGCATCCTGTGTTCTCCTCAATATTTGGCATAGTCCTATTAAAAGTATCAGAAATCATGAGACAAGTAAAGTGGCGTTTTTTTTCAAATCTTGAAGTGTTTCAGTTATTTTCTTATAAGCTTCCAGCCAGGCAAGTCCTCTCAGGTTCATTTCAAATCCGTCAGGAAGAAACCGTATTTCCCCGTTCTTTCCCTTCCCGAGCGACAGTATGTCATGAGGCTCCAGTTTCGTGTCGGGAGAAAATTCGATCCGAATCCATCCGTTTCTGTCCTGGATTTTTGTTATCAAGAGTTCGCGTGCAGTAATTTTCAGTCTCATGATGTCCGTGAGATTTGTAACCTGCACCGGAATCTTGCCAAAACGGTCTTTCATTTCCGACACGATTGCCTCTACTGCCTCATGCGTCTTTGCAGAAGCGATCTTTCGGTAGAGGCTTAACCGTAACATCATATCATCGATATATTCTTCAGGGACGAAGGCGGTGACCTTCAACTGAATTGAAGGTTCAAACTCCTCCTCGATCTTCAGCCCCTTGAATTCTGCAACAGCCTTCTCCAGCATTTCCATGTACAGGTCAAACCCGACAGCGTGGACGTGACCGGATTGTTCGGCTCCAAGAAGATTGCCCGCGCCCCTGATCTCAAGGTCTTTTAAGGCAAGCCTGAATCCTGCTCCGAGATAGCTCATTTCCTGGATTGCCTGCAGCCTCATCCTGGCCTCTTCAGTAATAACGTCTTCACCGGGGATGAGAAAATAAGCAAAAGCTCTGATACTGGACCGGCCGACGCGCCCCCTCAGCTGGTAGAGATCAGCCAGCCCCATCATATCAGCGCGATTGATAATGATGGTGTTTGCAGTTGGTATATCAAGCCCGGAACCAATGATTGCGGTTGACACAAGGACATCTGTATTGCACAGATAAAAATCAAGCATGACCCTTTCGAGTTCTTTTCCGTCCATCTGTCCGTGTGCAACCTTAATCCGCAACGAAGGTGCGAGCCCTTGGATATACCCGGCAATCTCATGGATATCTTTTATCCTGTTGTGTACGAAAAAGACCTGGCCATTTCTCTCGCACTCTCTCCCGATAGCCTCTTTTATCAATTCCCTGTCGAACCGGGAAACAGTGCTTTTGACCGCAAGCCTCTCCTCAGGGGGTGTTTCAATAACACTCATATCCCTGATATCCGACAGAGCCATAGAGAGCGTTCTTGGTATAGGGGTAGCTGTGAGGGTTAAAACATCAACGCCCTTTTTCAGCTCCTTGATCTTTTCCTTCTGTCTCACCCCGAATCTGTGCTCCTCATCGATAACGAGCAGGCCAAGTTTATAAAATGTTATTCCCTTCCCGAGAAGGCTGTGAGTGCCTATGATGATATCAACATCACCATGTGCAAGAGCTTTAAGGGTCTCCTCTTGCTGCTTTTTTGATTTGAACCTGCTGAGATAGTCAATCCTGACAGGGAAGGCTGCAAAACGTATCACGAAAGTCCGGAAATGCTGTTCGCAAAGAATGGTTGTGGGCACAAGCACCGCTGCCTGTAGTCCGTCGTAAACTGCCTTGAAAGCGGCTTTCATGGCAACCTCTGTCTTCCCGTATCCAACGTCACCGCAAAGAAGACGGTCCATTGGTTTTTCAGATTCCATGTCTCTTTTGATATCCTCTGTGGCTTTCATCTGGTCAGGTGTCTCCTCATAGGGGAAGAAACTGTCGAATTCCCTGTGAAGTTCTGTATCAGGGCTGAATGCGAACCCTTTGTGAACCGCTCTCTGGGCATGGAGTGCAATGAGTTTTTCTGCCAATTCTTTGATCTTCTTTTGTACTTTTTCTTTTGTCTTCTGCCAGGTTTTCCCTCCGAGCCTGTCAATCTTTGGCGTAAAGCCTTCTTCGCAATGATATTTTGTAATCTTTGTGATACCCTGGAGCGGGAGATACAATCTGCCGCCGTCGTATTCGATAACCATGAGATCTTCCTGCACGCCTTCGATATGCTGGTTGACAAGACCCTGAAATCTCCCGATGCCATGGTCCTTATGAACGACAAAATCTTGAGGCATAAGGTCATCAAGCGAGGTGAGCAGTTGGGTAACCTTTGATTTTTTTATCGCCCTGTACAAGGGCCTGCTGCCGAATATTTCTTTTTCGGTCAGAATGAACAGTCCGGAGAGATGAAGGCCTGATGAAAGGTTGCCGATCGCTATGGAAACAATTCCTTCATACGTAAAAATGTCTGCTTGTTCTATGATCGGTGCAATAATACCGTTTTCCCTGAGTATGTTCTTCAGCCTTTCGGCCTGGCTTTTTGATGATGTGATTAATACTACCCTGTTTTCTTTCTGAAGAAGTTTTATGGATTGCGGAAGATCATCAATGCTTTTTCTCTCTTCAGGCAAGATACCCAGACCCTTTATCGGGAGAACCTCCGCTTCATATCCAGAGCCTTTTATTGAGTAGCGTGAAAAAAATGTTATTCCCTGGGGAAGTTGATCCCGCTCCTGTATCGAATCAGAGAAAAACCATTTTGCCCCTTTCATATATTCAAGCAGGTTGATGCCTGACGACGGCTCCTCTGCAGGAAAAAGTAAAAAACTGGAAATATCTGCCATCGATCTCTGGGTGTCAACATCAAAGGTTTTTATGCTTTCTATTTCGTCTCCAAAAAATTCGAGCCTCAGCGGCACATCTGATGTAGAGGGGAAGACATCCAGAAGCCATCCGCGCCTGCTGAATTCTCCTTTCTCTGAAACGACTGCACTATGCCGGTACCCTATCTCCTGTAGTCTTGTATCCATGGCAGTCCTGCTTATCTCGATCCCTCCGGCCAGATGCATGAAGCTCCTTTGCATGTCGGCACGCGACCACATGCATTTCCCGAGATTCCTGAATGAGCTGATCAGGGAGTCCCTCGCAGCGAACGAGGAAATAATATGCGCCCTCTCACCGGCACGAGCCGGGCCGTCAGGTTCAGGAAGGAAAAGCACATGATCTTTTTTTAGCGCATCTCTGAAGAAATTAGTGTCCTTGCAGAGTTCCTGTGCATGTTCCTCTGTCAATTCAACGACAAAAAATGGTTCATCGCAGAGCGCGAAGAGGAGGGCGGCTATCGAACCGGTGAGGTTATAGATACGCGATTCTTTGAAGCCATGCTGAATAATTTTGTGTATAGGTGTGAAATCCATAACGAACTTTACAAAGGGTTTGTGTTTCCGTAAGGTCAGGTTGTCACAACACTTTTGATATGATAAAGTATAACTCAATTATAGCACAGGGAAAGTCATGATGAGGAAGGATACAATTATGAGCAAAGTATTAAAACTCGGGCTTCCCAAAGGGAGTCTCCAGGAATCAACACTGAAACTTTTCAGAAAGGCAGGATATCATGTTTCCATATCAAGCCGCTCATACTACCCGTCTTTTGACGACCCTGAGATAGAGGCCATGCTGATCAGGGCTCAGGAAATGGCCGGGTATATCGAGTCCGGAATTCTTGATTGCGGTCTCACCGGAAAAGACTGGATCCTCGAGCAGAATGCATCTGTGCATGAAGTTGCCGAGCTTATTTATGCAAAAGAGGGATTAAGGCCTGTAAAATGGGTTATTGCGGTCCCGAACGATTCAAAGATCAAAACGGTCAGGGACCTGAACGGGAAACGCATTGCTACAGAACTTGTCGGGTTCACGAAGAGATACCTGAAATCAAAGGGCGTGAAGGCCGAGGTTGATTTTTCCTGGGGTGCAACAGAGGTGAAGCCGCCGCATCTTGCAGATGCCATCGTGGAGCTCACAGAAACGGGGAATTCTCTCAGGGCGAACAATCTCAGGGTTATCGATACGATCCTTGAGTCAAGCACGCGGTTTATTGCCAACAAAAAAGCATGGCAGGATACATGGAAGCGCCGGAAGATGGAGAATATTGTTATGCTTCTCAGGGGTGCTCTTGCTGCGGAGGAAAAAGTAGGGCTGAAGATGAATGTCCCTGCCCGGGCGCTGAAGAGGGTGATGAGCCTTCTGTCCGCACTGCATTCTCCAACCATATCAACGCTGTCGGATCAGGATTGGTTTGCCCTTGAGGTCATGATCAATGAAAAACTGGTTCGGGAATTAATTCCAAAACTGAAGATGGCAGGTGCGGCGGGTATTGTCGAGTATCCGTTGAATAAGGTAATCCCATAACCGGCATGGTTGAATTAGGACAGATTCAAAGACCACTTGCAGATGAGTTTTCCGGTAAAAGGAAGCTCTACTGTGTTGCAAATATCTATCCCGTTGAGGAAGCAGAAAATTATTATCACGAGCTCGTCAGGAAATACTGGGATGAGGTTGCCCAGCAGATAGAGAAGGTTGAGGCTGCGGGAAAGGTTCAGAAGATATTCTGTGAGATTATTTATCAGCAGGGAGATGAGGCACTGAATATTCTGGGCACGATCAACGAACGAATGCTCCAGATCATTAAAAAGAAGCTGGAAGAAGGAAGCACCCTTGTCCCGCTCGAGAACAAGGAAATACTCGGCCCATATACGGATTGGAGTAATTGCCTGCGGGTTGTTTTCACGAAAGAGGTGTTTTCTAAAATTGTTGAGTTCTATAAGGAGTTCTCAGAAAAAAGACTTCAGCATTTTATGAGCGTCATCGACAGCAATCTCGCTGAAGCAGAGGCAGGCCTTCTCTTCATGAAAGATGAAGACAGGTCGAAACTCCAGTTTCCCAAAGACATTGAGGTATTCCTTATTACTCCTCCGTCATACGACGATATCATCAGATGGTTCAGGGAAAAGCTCGTCAGCAAATCGAAAGAATAAATACCATCCGATAAGAGCAGTTTATCAATTCAAATATTTGTATAGACAGAGGACATAATATTTTCGCTCATTCTCAGTCCCGATATGCATCGGTACCTCCGAGGCTTTTGCCTCATTATTTTGAGATAATTTATGAGAATATCGGCAAAAAAATCCGCTCAAATATATATCCTCTGTCTATACATGAAACTTATATAAAAGCTGGCTAAAGGAGGAGCTGATTTGTTTTTGACCGCGACTCTCCGATATTGGTCACATAGATTGCCGGTTTTGTGCCAACGGGGCACTTTGCTTCACATATGCCGCAACCGATACAGAGTTCGAGATCCACATGCGGCTGTTTCACTGCCATATCGAGACCGTCTCTGTTCTTCACAGTCCTTTCTTCAAACCATATAGCCTTCTTTTGCGTTGGGCAGACTTCTTCACATACAATGCAGGGGATGCCATGTGCATGAGGCAGGCATCTGCCTGTATCAATCATGGCAAGACCGATCCTGATTTTTACTTTTTCTTCCAGGGGCATTCTCCGGATTGCACCGGAGGGGCAGACCTGTCCGCAGAGGGTGCAGCGGTATTCGCAGTATCCCATTCTCGGGATGAGCCGTGGGGACCAGAGGCCTTCAAATCCTGCTTCGAGAAAAGCAGGCTGTAGTCCGTTTGTGATGCAGACCTTCATGCATTCACCGCATTTCACACATCTTTTGAGAAATTCCTTTTCCTCGAGTGCGCCCGGCGGTCTCAATAATTCAGGATGCGAGAAATGTTTCCCGGAAAACGGTGTTGAGCGTATCAGAGGCACTGCAATGAAGCCCGAGAGCATGGAAAGGATCACCTGTCTCCTGCCGAGATCCATGGATGGAACTATCTTTTTCCCAAAACCGAAACGTACGGCGTTGTTCGGACAGACATCATCACAGGAGAAACAGGCAAAACATTCTGTATTTCTCCATTCATCCTGATTTTTCGAAAGAGCACCTCCGGAACAGACGGAATGACAAATCCCGCATGAGGTGCATCCCTCACTGACCCCACGTTTGAGGAGGGAGAATCGGGAAAAGAGGCCAAGAAGTGCACCCAGCGGGCAGAGATATTTGCACCAAAACCTTTTCTCGACGATATTCAGACTTAAAATTGAAAAGAACAGAAAGCCAATAAATACTCCCTGCAGATAATGAGGCTGTCGGAAGGAGAGAAATGTCTTTTTCAGAAAACTATAGGCTGATTCAGATATGTCAACAAGCAGAGGAATGTTTGCGTTATAAAACGTATCAAAAAAACTATGCATCCCATAATTCATGAGAGGGTAGATACTCAGCGAAAAAGACCTGATGAGTAGTGATAAGGGGTCCATTATGCCGGCAATCTGCAGCGTAAGAACTGATGAGATGAGGAGCATGATGAGGATGTAATACTTTATTTTGTACAAATTAAAACGTGATTTTTGAATGACCATA
>JALHSV010000169.1 GCA_022865525.1 Thermodesulfovibrionales bacterium | reverse complement strand
GCATGGCGATTCGGTCTGCAATTTTATATGCGCTGTTCATGTCATGCGTTATGGCAACACTGGTTACCGACAGAGTATTTTTCATCTCAATAATCAGTTCATTTATTGCAGCTGCCATAATGGGATCGAGGCCGGTCGTAGGTTCGTCATACAGCAGAATCTCAGGTTCATGGGCAATCGCCCGTGCAAGGCCTACCCGCTTTTTCATACCGCCTGAAAGCTCTGCAGGCATCAGATTCTCCACACCACTCAGTCCCACCAACTTAAGTTTTTCAGTTGCACGTGCCTTTATCTCTTTGTCATGCATGCTCTTATTCCTGTGAAGCGCAAAGCCAACATTCTCCCAGACAGTCATTGAATCAAACAGTGCTGACATCTGAAAAAGCATACCAAATTTTTTCCTAACTTCATAGAGTTCACGTTCTTTCAGGAGTGCTAAATCAACACCATCGATGAGCACTTTCCCTGCATCAGGTCTCAATATGCCAATAATGTGCTTTAACAGGACACTTTTGCCGGATCCGCTGCCTCCGATAACAACCATGCTCTCGCCTTTCTCAACCGTAAGATCAATACCTCTGAGTACATGATTTTTTCCAAAAGATTTATGGAGATTGATGATTTCGATCATATGCTGGCTCAGTTATGTATCACCCTATTTGAATAACCAGACTGAAAGAAAATAATCGGATATCAGGATAGTCATTGAGGAGGCGACCACAGCTCCTGTAGTCGCCTTGCCGACACCCTCGGCACCACCCCGTGTGTAAAAACCCTTGTAACAACTGATTAATGCAATACTTGCTCCAAAAAAAGCCGATTTTATCAGCCCGTTGTAAATATCGCTCATTTCCAGAAAATCCCACGTTCTTTTCCAGTAGACAATGGAGCTTGTCTTAAAAAGCCCGACAGTTACGAAATAACCTCCCGTAATCCCGATTATGTCTGCAACTGCCGAGAGCGCCGGCAACATCAGGAGCCCGGCGATGAAACGCGGAACGATGAGATATTTAACCGGATTTGTAGCCAGCGTCTCAAGGGCATCGATCTGCTCGGTAACCCTCATGGTGCCTAACTCTGCTGCCATGGCTGCACCCGCTCTTCCGGCAACGATCAAAGCGGTCAGAACCGGGCCGAGTTCCCTTGTCATCGAAAGTGCAACAACGGTCCCGACAAGTGCTTCTGCACCGAATCTCTTAAAGCCGGTAAATGTCTGGAGGGCAAAGACCATACCGGTAAATATTGCAGTAATGACCACAACAGGAAGGGAGCGGACACCTATCTCGAGCATCTGTTTGAACATATTTCTGACTTCAAACGGAGGAAAGATTAATTGTCTTACGGTGAGAAAGAGAAGGATCAGTATCCTTCCCAGATTCTCAGCAAATCTGATAACCGCTCTCCCGATAATTTCAATGACCTTCAACATAGACTCTTCTCGACCTTCTTCCGAGAGATGTAAGGATTTCATATGATATGGTGTGTGCCCTGCCGGCAAGTTCATCCGCGGTGATTGCATGATCTCCCTGTTTCCCGATGATCACGGCTTCATCATCTTTTTCAACCCCTGTGACATCGGTAAGATCGATCATGGTCAGGTCCATACATACTCTTCCGACAACAGGCACCTTTGTCCCTTTCACAAGGACATGAGCATTGTTTGAAAAGAGTCTGTTATAGCCGTCGGCATACCCTATTGCAAGCACCCCGATCGTGCTCGGTCTTTTCGTCACAAATGTCCTGCCATAACTGATCGGCGTTCCTGCCGGCACGTTCCTAATATCAAGGATCCGTGCTTTGATTGTCATCGCCGGGATAAGATCTGCATGAGGATTCTGGGTGAACGGCGAATAGCCGTACAGCATGAGCCCTGGCCTCACCGCATCAAGGTGTGCGTCTTCAAATGACAGCACAGCAGCGCTGTTTGCTATATGGGAGAATAAGGGTTTGCCTCTCTGTTGGATGATCGAGCGTCTGACTGTATTGAATCGTTCAAGTTGCTCCATTGCATAAGACCTGTCTGCAAGATCAGCTTCTGAGAAATG
>JALHSV010000168.1 GCA_022865525.1 Thermodesulfovibrionales bacterium | reverse complement strand
GTGGTCCTGGATTCGGCCAACACGCTTCCCGGCCGCCTGAACATATTCAAGGATCAGGATAGGTTTCCCCTGGTTATTTTCAGTTCCCTACACGCCGCCAATCAGAAAAAAAAGGTTCCGCTCCATTTCTTCGTGCGCCATAACGCCAACGGCCTGGTCCTGGCCGAGGTCCTGGAGCAATTGTCCAAGCTGGGCATCGCCTCGCTGCTGGTGGAAGGCGGCGGCCGGGTCCTCGACTCCTTTATCCGCGAGCGGCTGTTCGACGAAGCGGCCTTTTTCATATCCGACAAGATCGTCGGCGGCCGCAACTCGGTCCAGATCTTCGCCTCCGGCGTCACCCGGCTCGAGGATGCGCTGGAATTGGTTGATTGCCGCTGGAGCGAATATGCCGGCGGCACCATGATGAGAGGTTTCAGAAAATGTTCACCGGTCTGATCGCAACCACCGCCGCCCTGGTAAAGCTGGAAAAGAAGAACCGGCCGGTCCTGACCATCCGTGCCGCCCTGGACAAACCGCTGGCCGTGGGCGACTCGTTGGCCGTCAACGGCGTCTGCCTGACCCTGATCGAACAAAAAAAGGACCTGCTGCGCTTCAACCTGGCCGCGCCCACCCTGCGCCTCTCCAACCTGGGCGACCTGCCCGTTGGCGCGCTGCTCAACATCGAGTTGCCGCTGGCGGCCAACGGCCTTCTGGGCGGCCACCTGGTCAGCGGCCACATCGACGGCACGGTGCGCGTGCGCGCCCTGAACAAGGGCGACCAGAACTCGCGCTTAGTCTTTTCGTTCCGCGAGCGGGAATGGCGAAAGTTCATCGTGCCCCGGGGCTCGGTGGCCCTGAACGGCGTCAGCCTGACCGTTTCCGAGGTCGGCGAATCCTGGCTCGCAGTCGAGATCATCCCGCAGACCCTGGCCGCGACCAACCTCAAGCTCCTGCGCGTCGGCGAGCGCGTCAACATCGAGCTTGATTTGATCGGCAAATATCTATATAATTTTCAGAAGCACACTTAACCCTATCACCGACTTTTATAAGTTCTATTTAATCATTAAATTACGGCTATTTGCGGGAATCAAATATGTATTAACTGAACTAATTAATTCATTTAATTAATACATTTTTCCGAATAACTCTATCTTTCTCCCTATTAAAACAATTTTGAATTCTTGGAATAAATTGTTCCCGCCATGTGACATCGCCACTCAATTTCTCCAAAGTGTTTAGCTCTTCATTTTCTTGATCTTTAAGATAGTTTAAAAATTCCTCGCATCTTTGAAATCTAATTTCCATATCCACAGATTCACATTTTGAAGAAATAGATCGGAAGGTTTGCTCGTCTAAAAAAGGTGTATCCTGGATAACTAGATCTATATATGCAAATCTGAGACATAAGCCTGTTAGATAGTATCTGCCTGTTGGGGTTATTCGAATAGCCTGAGCTCCATCAAGAAGTTTATACGCTCTTAAATCATTCTCCACTACGGAGTTCTCTAAAAGTCTTTTCAAACTAGTATTGGCATCCTTTTTGGAAATTCCAATTTTTTCACCATACTCCATTATTCTGGGGATTGTCATAAAACCGTTTCCGAAAGGAGTAGCTTCATGACGTCTTTCGTATAACCATTGCATAATTCGAAAGCGTGTAAAGTGGCTAGGTGATTCAACATCTCCAATCGCAAAAACATTCAGAATTGGCGAAGCCATTTCGCTGTAATATCTTTTTGAACCCAACATGACACTTTTAATAAATTCATGAACAGGCACAAGATATTCATCGTTTTCCTTCATTTTACTTATTATTTTTGTTGTATCTAAACTCCCCGCTGTTAAAAAAGCATAAAACATTTCAAGAGATGCCCTAATATTCCCAAGTGCAAGTAATTCGAGAAACAGCCGGACTTCTCTATTTCGTAATAGAAGCGAACGTAGAATAAGTTCGAGAAATCTGCAAAAAGTTTCTCTGTCACAAATCGATTCATCCAATAATGTTAAAGGCTCAACATTAGCTCTAACCTGTTTAATAAAGTAATTAAGACGCTTAATTATTACCGCAGATGTGCTTTGCCTAGCGATTTGCATTGGCACAGTTCTAATAGTAGAAAGAGTACGTCCAGTTCGCTTTGACGAGTAATACGTTTCCTCCCACATACTAATTAACATAAAAGCATGAAAGTCGGACATCTTTGAATACGCAAATTGTATTACCTTTTCTTGAAGGTTTATTGACAATTGGTCAACATTATCAAAAACTATAATAAACCGTGCGATCTTTTTAATATAAAGATGTCGTGCTAGTTTAAAATAAAATCTATCTTTTTCCTGAAACTCTTGTCTTAGATATGAAGCAATTTCTTCTTCATACTTCGGTGATTTATTTCGTTTTAGGGTTGCAAGTGGTCCCCGATCTAGCATTGCTATTTCTTCGGAATAAATATCATGGAGAGCTTTTTCCGAGGTGAGCGACTCAAATCTTGGATGTTTAGACAAAAGATCCCAAACAAAATCATTAAAATAACGATTAAGATCAGTTCCATCAGTTATATTCCTAAAATCAAGAAGTAGAACGATTTCATTATTAATAAATTCCTGTCTGTCAACACAGAAAAAATGATTAAGAAAAGTTGTTTTACCAATACCAACACGGCCCACCATTATTTGAATATGTTTATCTCTTTTTGCTGACAAAAAAGAACTTATTTGAGCGTTAAGTTTGTCAGCAACTTGTGAGAGCGAATAAAAGTGCAACACTGGACTTATTGCTGTTAGGGTCTTACTTGGTCTCTCATCTTGACCAGAAACAGTATATTGATCGAGGGAATCCCGTACAGGGCTATCAGAAACAAAACATTCCTTAAGCATGTCAGTTTCACAGGGTTCACCATGTAAATCCCCAAAATACTTTGGTAGTAAATCAACTAATACTAAAGAAAGTGGGTTTCGATCATAAGGAACATTTCTGCGATTTTCTGAATTAAATACAAATGTTGGCTCAATACGTTCTATGGGGTCAAGGAGACACCTTGACAAGCTTCCTTTTTCAACAGCTTTAAATGAAAGCAAATTAAAAAAATCGACGAAATTTTCTTCAATCTCTTTAAATCCATTAAATATAATTATTCGACTTTTTCTAATATGAATTTGATCAGTTCGTACCCCTGGAAAAATTAACCATTGTGTCCCATTAGATAAAGCACAAAATTGCACTCCGCATTCATGAGCGTAAGTAGCAACCTGATCGTACATTTCTCTCAATTCAACTTGCCTCTGGAAAAGATTTTTTACACTAATACGGCTCTTGAATGAAAGCCCTGTTGGAAGGCTGAATGTCTGCCCTATTCTTTTTGCTTCTAAAATCAGACCATCCTTACTTGTTCGAAGGCGATAATCAAGGAACCCTTCATGAACATGCTCTTCACGACTCATAATATGTCCCCGATCAGACCAGCCAAGACATTCCTTTAGTATTTGATCTATTATTTTTGCCCGAGTATCGGCTTCATTATAAGTTGGATCTGGAGATAGACCAAAATCACTTATTAATTTGCTGAAAGCTTCAGCGGAGCGTTCATAATCACTCATTTAAAACTCCAATAATATTATTTTAAAATGGAACATACTAAATTCCTAATTTACTAAATGATATTCTATTCTTAATTAAACTAAATATCCATTTTTCTGTAATTGCTAGTTCATAAAACAGGCTTAAAACCTTGTCCTATCGAGAATACCTGATGCTTCCATTGAAGGATGCTAAGATTCAAACCAACCATTATTATCATTTGACTTTTTAATATTTATTAGATAAAGTATTTTAGGGAGGTAAAAATGGAAAAAGATAAAAAAGAATTAAAAGAGGCTGAGATAAAGCATAAAATTGATACTGAGAAGTTGAATTCTGCTAGAATTCGGCTTCACAAATTTTCGTTACGAGTGAATTCAAGTAAAGCAAAAGTTTATACTGCAAAAACAGCTTGAGCTGATTTACTATTTCCATAGGAAAGTTTATGGACATAATTGCGTTGATTTTTGATTATGATGATACTTTAGTTCCGGACTCGACGACTGAATTAATAAAAAGTTTTGGGATTGACGCAAACATTTTTTGGGGAACTCATTTCCGAAAGCTTTTTGAACAGGGGTTTGAACCTCCTTTTGCTTATTTAAAATTGATTTTGGATTTTATTGGTCAAGGAACACCTAAAAAACCATATTCGAATTCAGATTTATTTAAATTTGGAGCAACTCTTGAAAAAAAACTATTCCCCGGACTAAAACAACTTCCTAGTGCTTTAAAGAAGATAGTAAAGGATACTGATCCTGATATTGATATTGAATTCTATGTTGTTTCAGGGGGGCTCGAAGAGATTATTAAAGGAAATAAATTTATTGATAGAAATTTTAAGGCTGTTTATGGATGTCGGTTAGGAGAGGACGGAAATAAGGAATTGAAATATTTGAAAAGGGTAATATCTTTTACTGAAAAAACTAGATTTATATTTGAAATTAACAAAGGAATTAAAAAAGGAGATTCTGATAAAGATCCGGCAGCAGTTAATCAATTTGTAGAACCTGAAAAAAGAAGAATTCCCTTCGAAAATATGATTTATGTTGGTGATGGATTAACAGATGTGCCATGTTTTTCTCTGCTTAAACAAATGGGTGGAGATTATTATGGAGTTTTTGATACAAAAAAAGACGAAAAGTCAAAAATGAAAATTTATGAACAAATCATGAAAAAAAGAAGGGATATTAGTTGGCATACACCTGATTATAGACCAAAAGCAGATTTAGGAAGTTTATTACGGATGTCAGTTCAAAGTATTGCTTCAACAATTATAAAGAAAAGACACCAGGCATATTAAAACAATTTTCAGATTGTTTTAAATTAATTAAATAGTATTCACGACATAATCTGCTGGCAGTTGCGGATTTTAGATAGCCCAGGTTCAGTGCTTGCTTCTCTTTTATGTTTGCCCTATAATAAAACAAACAATGGAAAATCAATGCTGGATCAAACAGGCAGGTACAACTTGTAGAAAACTCCCTGTTTATCGGGCATTTCGTTACTATTCCGTTACTGCTTTACCACAAACCTTTTATCCATATGCATTAGGTAAATTCCAATATAATTTTTTCAAAACGAACAAAGGCAGGATCAAATAAATGACCATAACCGTTCCGGAGGCAGTCGAAACCCTTAAACAGGGGAAAATGATCATCATCGTTGATGATGAAGAGCGCGAGAATGAAGGCGATTTGATGATCGCCGCCGAGAAGGTCACACCCGAGAGCGTCAACTTCATGGCCAAGGAGGCCCGGGGGCTGATCTGCGCCTCCATGACCGAAAAACGCAGCGAAGAACTCGACCTGCCGCTGATGGTCCATGACAACACCTCCCATTTCCAGACCCCGTTCACCGTTTCGGTCGACGCAAAGCAAAATACCACGACCGGAATTTCGGCATATGACCGGGCCGTCACCATTCAATGCCTGATAGATCAGCAGAGCAAACCGCAGGATCTGTCGCGGCCGGGGCATATTTTCCCCCTGCGCGCCAGGGATGGCGGCGTCCTGGTGCGCACCGGGCAAACCGAGGCCTCGGTTGATCTGGCCAAGATCGCCGGTCTCTACCCGGC
>JALHSV010000167.1 GCA_022865525.1 Thermodesulfovibrionales bacterium | reverse complement strand
GTATTTCGATTCTGCAAACAGCCGCTCCAGGTAGTGCCGGTATTCTTTCAGCCCGGGATACTGAATGAACTTCTTCTGGAGTCTCGCGGGAATTTTGGCAATCCGGAGATAGAAAAACTGGATATCATTTTGAATCTTTTTACTGAACTGCTCTATAAGATTAAACTTCGCTTTGAGCACCGGGTCATTCTGGTTCTGAGATGTCCTGAGCCAGAAATAATATCCTTCATCACCTTCACTGCCGTAAGATCTTTTCCATTCCTCGTATTCATCTAAAGCTTTCTTCAGGAGTGCAGGGTCTCTGAGATAATCCGTACGGCCCTTCCACGTATTGATGAATGCATAACTCTTTTGCTCAACGAATTTTCTCTTCTTTTCTATGCGCGTATCTTCATCGTTATCAAAGAGGTGTGCAAGATTCCAGGTAATATTTTTCATATGGTAGTTCCTTTCAGCTTATCCAGCCTGCTTGTATAGACAGGCAAAAGATTATTCTGCTATTCAGCACAATAAATTTGGATATAATAGCATTGAATTGCTGATAAATTCATGAAGTGCAGCAGGAAAGGTGTCAGATATAGTAAATGCTTCTTGAACAGGCTCGAGAAAATTTATATGATATTCTTTACTCAAAATACATTATTAGCCTGATTAATTCATAGATTTTAAGTATGGCAGCAGATACAGTATTTTCGCTCATTCTCGGTCGTATCGACCTCCGAGGTGAATTCTGTCTTCGACAGTCTTCAAACCCGCTCAAATACAATATCTGCCGCCAATTTTATGATTAATGTAGGTTAGATGAATAAGCAGGAGGGAGTATGAAATACCGGGTAGGGCAAATGGGGAGGGTCATTGTCGCAAGATTTGAGGACAGGGAAGACATCCTTGAAAACATCGCAGCGATCGCAAAAAAAGAGAATATACACAGTGCCGTATTCAATCTGATCGGAGGGATCAAGAAGGGGAGCCTTGTGGTCGGTCCCGAGGAGGAAACTCTTCCGCCAAAGCCGGTCTGGAGGGATATTCAGGAGAGCACTGAAGTCGTCGGTGTCGGCACGATATTCTGGCAGGAAAATGAACCGAAGATCCATTTCCACGGTTCCTTTGGGAAGAAGGATACGGTCAGGGTGGGCTGTTTGCGCGGCGCATCAGAAACGTTTCTCGTCCTTGAAGTGATTATTTTCGAAATACAGGGGATAGATGCAAAAAGAGAACTTGATCAGGCAACAGGATTGACACTCTTAAAATTGTGACATTCCCAATAGGGTGCGTTAGGAGAGTACCCACCAGGTTTTGAGATTTTTCCCCTCTTTAAGAAGTTGTGTCAATGAGTCTATGGGTAACGGGGGACTGAATAAGTACCCTTGCATTCCATCACTCCCCTGCTCATGCAGGCATACAAGCTGCTGGATTGTCTCAACACCTTCGGCAATAACTTTGAGATTAAGACTCCGGGCCAAAGCAATGATTGCGTTTATGATAGCTTTATCATCAGGATCTGAAGTGACATCCCG
>JALHSV010000018.1 GCA_022865525.1 Thermodesulfovibrionales bacterium | reverse complement strand
TGCAGGGAATATCGGTGGAGCCATCGTAGGCGCTTTAGTCGTGGACGTCGTTAGTGTAGCGACAATTAAATACGAAGATAAACAACTGGAAAACGGCGACCAGGCCGCAAAAAGATACAAAGACCAGGACAAAAAGGCCGAGGACAAAAAAGACCAGGACAAAAAAGCCGAGGACAGAAAAGATCAGGACAAAAAGGCTGAGGACAAAAAAGACCAGGAGCAAAAGGCTGAAAAGAAAAAATGGGAAGAAAAACGAGTAAGCCTTTTTATAGAAGAATCATCTGTTACAACCCACACCGTGAGAACTGGGTCAACAGTTAAGGCTAATATCCAGTATACATTGCTTGCCCCTGAGGGGACAGCGAACGTCAAGATTACAGAAACAAGGAAACTCTGGACCGCATATAGCACTCGGGAACTGGATACGAGAGATATTACCAGAACTCAGGGAACATACCTGTCTTCAATTCAGTTCACAATGCCTGAAGATATGCCGAAAGGCTATTGTATCTTGTATACTACCGTCTCCGACGGAAAGCGTGCAAAAACAGCAAGATCCGTCATGAACATTCTATAAAGTATCAATCGGTTATCTCTCAATTCTTTGATTTTCTGAACCTGTCAAGAGATACTACTTTCTCGTCCTGGCTCTCTGTTTTGCCGGATTTTGATACGCTGTTGGATTTCATGACAGAATCCTTTTGTTCCCATACGTCCCAACGGTCAAATTTAATTTTTGCGTCGGGGGAAAATACCGACATAATATCATCTGAATGAAGGAAACATTTTTCAGATTTATTGCCCACTCCAAAGCCCAGAGTAGCTCGTATACTCCCGTCTTCTGACCATACAAGATTTTTGTAATTCCTCTGGTTGAATACCAGGGTTATCCCTTTTTTCTTCTCTTCGGCGCTGAATCCCCGTGCGCCGATAACCGTGTTTTCTGAATGCCTTACGACGATATAGGCCTGTCCGTAATCATTCAGGATGTCAAAAAACAAATTCTGGATATATCTCATCTGGTTTTTCATCCCAGTGTATCTTATACCATAGAGCAATAATAGACAAAACACCTCACGAGAATAAAATATTCCACTCTGCACCCCTTTGCCATAGGAGATAGATGGCAGATATTGTATTTGAGCGGATTTGAATACTGTCGAAGACAAATAAAGTTTATGCTATTAGTCCTCAAAGATATTAAAAATTACTTTAATATCTTGAATGCTGTCATTCTGGCTTGGCCAGAATCTTTCTTACAAACAACCCCCTTTATCCCCCTTTACTAAGGGGGAACCGGAAGGATTCCCGCCAAGCGGGAATGACAACCATTGGGAACAGAGTTCTCTATGAATAATGCATGTTAAGGGGGGGGGGAGGGGTCTCCGGGGGGGGAGACCCCTGGTGGGAGGGGAACTTAAAGCTCCTTTTGGAGCTGGGGTGACTTTCTGAGGAATGTCGGCATATCAATAGGCTCCTCATAGGCCATGATATCTGTCGTTATCATATCCGTTCCTAAATTCAGGCTGAGATTTTTGGACAGAACCCTTTCTGAACCTTTCAAGTGGACAGAATGCCTGAGAGGCGTAAATTTTTTAATCTGCGGGAGGTCAACCTTCTCCTTCTGATCGCTGAATCCTGTCGCTATAACGGTTACCCTCACTTCGTCACTGATATCAGGATCTATCACTGCACCGATAATAACGTGCACATCCTCATGGGCAGAGTCATATATGAATGAAACAGCATCCTTGACGCCATCAAGCGAAAGCTCAAGTCCTCCGGTAATATTAACGAGGATACCCTTAGAGCCTTCAATCGATGAATCTTCCAGGAGGGGATTCGATATCGCCTTTCTGGCTGCCTCAAGAGCTCCTCCCTCTCCCTTCCCAAGGCCGGAGCCCATGACTCCTCTGCCTTTATCCTGAATGATTGTTTTGACATCAGCAAAGTCAACGTTGATAAGCCCGGGGATGAGGATAATATCGGATATTCCCTGAACCGCCTGCTTTAAAACATCATTCGCTATCGCAAAAGACTTGAGAAGGGGAGTTCCTTTCTCAACAACAAGCCCTATTTTGTCATTGGGTATGACTATGAGCGTGTCAACATTATTTCTCAGCTCTTTGATCCCCTCTTCAGCATTCACATACCGTATCTTCCCTTCGTAGAAAAACGGCTTCGTGATAACTGCAATGGTGATAGCACCAAGTTCTTTTGCAATACCGGCAATCACAGGGCTTGCACCGGTTCCTGTACCACCGCCCATGCCCGCAGTTATGAAGACCATGTCAGCCCCCTCCAGATATTCAGCAATCAGGGTACTGTCTTCGAGGGCAGCCTCTCTCCCGATCTGCGGGTCTGAGCCGGCGCCAAGGCCCCTTGTGAGATTTGATCCGATCTGGATCTTGAAAGGCGCCAGAGAGGTCTCGAGTGCCTGCATATCAGTGTTTACCGCAATAAATTCAACACCATGCAGATTAGAAGTTATCATCGTGTTAAGAGCATTCCCTCCGGCCCCTCCGACACCGACAACCTTAATTTTCGCAGTCTGTCCCCGTACCTCTTCAATTTCGAACATACTCTATCCCTCCTTTTTTTATTTTTAATATCTCCTTTGCCCAATCTTTTATCTTGCCGAATACCCCTCTTACAGCGTCAGCGGAGTACATCCGCTCCGACGAGGCCTCAAAGCCGTGAAGAACAAGCCCTGCTCCGGCTGAACAGATAGGATTGTTGAGCATATCCTGAACGCCGTGTATGTTCATAGGACCCCCCAACCTGACAGGCAGCCCCCATGCTGCTTCTGCCATGCTGCTAAGTCCTTCAAGCAATGCTCCCCCTCCTGTTAAGACAACTCCTGTCGATGCAATATCATAGCCGGAGCATGAGAGGAATTCTTTGCGTATTAAATCAAGGAATTCATCCGTCCTTGCCTGGATTATCCCTGCCAAATGCCTTCGCAAAACCATTCTGTCCTGACCGCCGTGAACAATAGCTATCTGCTCTGAGTCGCTGACCATATGCATTGCTGCAGCTCCGAAACATTTCTTAATACGTTCAGCCTCAGTCACGGGAATTTTCAGACCAACAGCAATATCATTGGTAAAGTGATTTCCCCCGATGGCAAGTACACATGCATGACTCGGCCAGCAGTCTTTATAAAGAATAATGTCTGTAGTGCCGCCGCCGATATCAACAACGGCAACTCCCAGTTCCCGTTCATCATCTGTGAGTATGGCTTCTGCCGATGCGAGCGGCCCGAAGACCATATCTGCAACCTCAACCCCTGCCTTCTCACAGCACTTCAGAAGATTCTGCATGGAGGTGACTGCCCCGGTAACGGTATAAACCTTTGCCTCAAGCCTTTCCCCTGTCATTCCGACAGGATCCTTTATTCCGTTCTGGCCATCGATGGTATATCCTGCCGGTACAACGTGAAGCACCTCCCTGTCCAGCGGCACATAAACAGCTTTTGCAGAATCAAGCACACGATCAACATCGGCATAGGTTACGTCCCTGCCCCCGATACCGGCAGCGCCAAAATTATGTGAACCCTTCACATGCGCTCCCGAGATACTGACATACACAGAATTGATTTCAACGCCAAAAGAGGACTCCGCTTCCTTCAGAGCATTCCTAACTGACTGTACCGTCTCCTCCATGTTGACAACGGCACCTTTTCTCATGCCCTTTGAGGAGGATATATGCATGCTGCGAAATGATAGAGTACCGCTCACAACCTCTCCGACAACGGTACATATCTTCGTTGTTCCCACATCAAGGCCGACAATGATATTTTCAGGGTGGCCCCGTCGGATCATTCCTCAATCCTCCTGGCGGTAATGGGTTTAACAATTGCTTTATCACCAAAACGCAAATCTATATAATCAACAGGGATGTTCCTGTCCTTGAGATCCTCCTCCAGTTGAATAAGCCGTTCGAGCTTTTCGTCATACCCCCCTGCTCCTATTTTGACAATGGTCTCGTCCATTTCTATGCGTAATTCATGCGGTTTATGCGCGATAACTTCGATATGGCCTTTTTCTGAGGTTAATCCCTTATCGTTCAGCAACCGTACAAGGTGCAGGGCCTCAGAAAAGCCATCCTTTTCCTTGTATGGATCACTGACGATAATCGGCAGGAAAGGGACTGCATCATCCTTCAGCTCTTCGAGGATTTTTCCCTTTTCATCAACGAGGAAGAGATGTTCATTCATATCGAGCAGTGCAAACGGTTCTGTTTCTTTTATGGTTATCGAGAGTATTCCCGGGAATTCCCTCCGCACATTTGCAGACTTGATCCACGGCGACTTTAGCATGTGCCGGCTGACCTCCCTGCACGAAACCGTCAGCAGACTTTTGTTCACCTGGACTCCGGTAAATTCCTTCAGTTCTTCATCTGTCAGATGTTTATTATCGATAAAAACAACTTTCTGAATGGGATAGAGGGGTCTCATATGCTGTGCGTGATGATAAAAATATATGCAGAGTGCACTTATGACGACACTTGCGACAAGAGCGATGTTCAGCTTACTGAATAGATGGATGCTCTTTCCCCCCTTTTTCAGTTTATTCGCTTTCATGGATTGCACCTCTGAGTATTTCTTCAATCAAGCCGGGGAAATCATATCCTGCGAGACGCGCAATTTTAGGCAGCAAGCTTGTTTCAGTCATGCCGGGAATTGTATTGATCTCAAGCACATAGGGATTGCCTTGCCTGTCAATCCGCAGATCCATCCTTGTAGCGCCTTTACATCCAAGGGATTGATGAGCCTTGAGGGCTGTCGTGCCGGCACGTTCATAAACCGCATCGTCAACTTCCGGAGGAAGGATATATTCGGTTAGTCCTGAGGTATATTTTGCTTCATAACTGTAAAATTCAAGAGACGGCCTCACCTCGACTCCGCCGATGACTTTTCCGTTCAGGACACCGATCTGAATCTCTTTGCCGTCGATATACTGTTCAACAATTATTCTTGACCCGTAAGCATAAGCCTGCTCTATGGCTTTCCTGAAATCATGTTCTTGCCTCACTATGCTCACTCCGATGCTTGATCCTTCCGAAGCAGGCTTGACAACCCACGGCAGTGAAAAGTCAATAGTCGGGAGCCTGTCTTCAGCAGTCTTCCTATCAATAACCACATAGGGAGGGACAGGGATATCATGATAGAGAAACACTTTTTTTGAAGCCTCTTTATCCATTGCAACGGCTGATGCAAGCACTCCGGACCCTGTATAGGAAATCCCCAGGACCTCAAGCATCCCCTGGATAGAACCATTCTCACCATATCCTCCGTGCAGTGCAAGGAATGCTATCTGTATTCCCTCCGCAGTTAATAAAGTACAGATATCCTGACCGACATCGACAGCGACAACGATATAGCCCAAACCTTTCAGGGCCTGGTAAATTGCATGTCCGCTCCTGAGGGATACTTCTCTCTCAGCGGACGTTCCACCCAAAAGGACACCGATTCTCTTATCCGTTACCATTATCTCTTCCCACTATTTTGATTTCCGGTTCAAGGGTGATCCCGAATGTGCTGCTGACCCTTCCGGCCACCTCGTGCATAAGCCTGATGAAATCAGCGGCGCACGCTTTTCCTCTATTGATAAAAAAATTTGCGTGGATGGTGCTTACCGCAACATCACCGATGCTCATCCCTTTGCACCCTGCTTCGTCAATGAGCTTCCCCGCGGGCAGCCCTTCGGGATTCTTGAATACACAACCCGCCGAAGACTCCCAAATAGGCTGTTTTTCACGCTTCGCCTTCAGGAAATTCTCAAACCGCGCTGATACCTCGTCCCTTTTGTCCTTCCTGAGTTTTATCTCTGCGCGCAGGAGCAGATCGGTCGGCAAAATACCCGACTTCCTGTATCCGAAGCCAATGTCTTCTGCACGAACCTTTTGAATCCGCCCTTCAGCACCCATCATATCAACTGAAACAAGAACATCCTTTATCTCATAGCCGAATGAGCCTGCGTTCCCCCAGATTGCTCCACCGACAGTTCCCGGGATACCGGCAAGTCCCTCGACCCCTGCATACCCCTGCTCTCTCGAATGCATCACAAGCCTCTGGAGCACTGTCCCTGAGTCGACGGACAGATATGCATATTCGCCATCCTCTCCCGCAGGTTCGATCTTCCTGAATGAACTGAAGCATATGACAGCACCCTGAATACCACCGTCCTTTACCAGGATGTTGGTACCGCTTCCGAGCGGGAATAAGGCGATGTCATTCTTTTGTAAATAATCATGCAGACGCCCCAGTGACGCAAAATTCTCCGGTATAGCAAAAATATCCGAAGGACCGCCTATCTTAAGGGAGGTATGTCTGCTCATGGGTTCCATGAATTTCATATCACCTTCAAACTGACAGTCAGTAACGATATCTCTTACCTGTTGGCCTGTCATGCGTACCTTTCGCTCTTCGTCTGCAATCTGTTCAGGATCTCTTCCCCGGATTTCCAGACATTCCCTGCACCGAGCGTGAGCACAATATCTCCCTTCCTGACCTGTTCAATAATATGATCAACTGCTTTTCCCCTGTCTTCCATATAGATGACATTGGAGTATCCAGCTTCTCTGATCTTCCCGGTCAGGATTGATGAGTGGACACCTTCAATGGGGTGCTCTCCTGCCGGATAAATATCAAGCACGATGAGCATATCCGCATCGGTAAAGGAAACTGAAAATTCCTTGATCAAATCTCTTGTCCGGGTGTAGCGGTGAGGCTGGAAGAGAACAACTAACCTGCCGGCTCTTTGACCGCCCGCCTCATGCCCTTCCTTTATTGCCCTCAGGGTTGCCCGTATCTCCGATGGATGGTGTCCGTAGTCATCAAAAATCCTTACCCCGTCAGCCTCGCCTTTGAACTCTAACCTTCTCTGGATACCGCTGAAACCTCTCAGCGCATCCTGGATGACCGCTGCATCTACTTTGAGAATTAATGCCACCCCGATCGCAGCCAAACTGTTCAGGACATTGTGGATACCAGGCACCGGGATATCGAAAACACCGATCATCCTCTCTTTATATACAACTTCAAAGGTTACGGACATGAACCCTTTCCTGATGTGCTCTGCATAGAGCTGTGCTTCGGGTGAAAGTCCGTAGGTGATATACCGTCGGTGAACAGAGGGCAAAAGCTCCCGAATATGTTCATTCTCGATACAGATTATTGATGCTCCGTAAAAAGGCACCTTATTGATGAATGAAAGAAATGCGTCTTTCAGTGTATCCATTGTTTTAAAAAAATCCATATGCTCTCTGTCGATGTTCGTGACAACAGCAATCGTTGGAGAAAGCTTGAGGAATGAGCCATCGCTTTCATCTGCCTCGGCAACAAGGAAATCCCCCTGGCCAAGCCGCGCGTTGCTTCCCGTTGCCTTTAATCTTCCGCCGATGACAACCGTGGGATCAAAGCCGCCGTGTGCCAGGATAGTCGAGACAAGGGACGTCGTCGTGGTCTTTCCATGAGCACCTGCGACAAGAACTCCGTATTTCAGTCTCGCCAGTTCAGCAAGCATTTCCGCGCGTGGGATCACCGGGATGGACCTTTCTTGTGCTTCGATGACCTCCGGATTATCCATGGAAACCGCAGAGGAAATTACCAGGACGTGCGCATCATCCACATTTTCTGCCTTATGACCGATAAAAACCTGTATCCCTGCTTTCCTCAATCTTGCTGTTGTCTCTGAATCTTTAAGATCAGAACCCGTGACCGTATAGCCGAGATTATGCAGAACCTCTGCAATCCCTGACATGCCTATACCACCGATCCCCACAAAGTGTATGCCCCGGTATCTCTCAAACATTATCGGTCCCTCTGCTTCCCGCCGCAGACCTTGCTCCCGATGCAGATGACTGCTTTATTAAGCTCATCGCTCTATCTACAACCTTCGTACATGCATCCGGCCGTCCGACAGACCTGCTGTTTTTCTGCATCTCCTGCCTCATCGTTTCATTGATGAAAAGGTCTTTTATGCTCCCGGCAAGGGTCTCCCCGCGAAGTTCGCGGTCAAGGATCATCTTCGCAGCGCCAATCTCCTGGAGTTTCCGCGCATTCAACTCCTGGTGATTGCCGGCTGCAAAAGGATAGGGGATGAGTATCGCGGGTTTGCCAAGGGCAGTCAATTCAGCAAGTGTTGTAGCCCCCGCCCGTGAGATTACCAGATCAGCAACAGCATATGCCTCGCCCATCTGGTAAACAAAAGGAGCGATCGTTCCCTGGAAACCGCTCTCACGGTATGCATTCCTGATATTTTCATAGTCCTTCTCGCCTGTCTGATGGAGAAACTGGATCTTGCCTTTGAGGTCCTGGAGATAATGAAGAGCCTCCGCAAGGGCTCTGTTAATGCTGCGTGCACCTGAACTTCCGCCAAAAGCAAATACCGTAAAAAGACCCTTTTCAAGAGAAAAAAGCCGGTATCCGGTTTCGGCATTCCCCTTGAAAATATGCACTCTCACAGGATTTCCTGTCAGAAAGGTCTTTGCTTTCGGGAAAAAAGAGATGCTCTCCTGATAGGTAATGCAAACGGTATTGACAAGTTTTCCAAGAATCTTATTCGTCAGGCCGGGGACGGAATTCTGCTCAAGGATCATTGTCGGTATTGACATGAGGTATGCAAGGAGCATAACCGCACCCGATGCATATCCGCCAACACCGATCACGATATCCGGCCTCACTGTCTGTATAATTCTGTATGAATCGATCATGGAAAAAATTGCCTTTATAATCGCTTTAATCTTTTTTATGAACGTCACGCCAACCAGACCCTCCGCCCGTAAAAACCTGATCGGATAACCCTCCCTCGGGACAATCCGTGCCTCTATCCCGGATTCCGTCCCGACAAATATCACTTCTGTTGAGGCATCCCTGCTCTTGAATTCTTCAGCCACCGCAAGTCCCGGGAAGAGATGGCCTCCTGTTCCTCCGCCTGCTATCATTACCCGCATGGAAGCCTCTTCTCCTTTCTCCGGTCGTCAGTTGTTGATCGCAGATCATGAACCTGACGCCGAATATCTTCTGTATACATTTCGTCTCGCCTTTTTTCTCATCAGCAATTCGCGGTTACTGCACGCAGATGACAGGTCTTCACCCTTTGATATGGTTAACAGAATACCAACGGCAGCCATATTGACAAGAAGAGACGAACCGCCATAACTGATGAACGGCAGCGGCAATCCTTTTGTCGGTACAAGCCCTATGGCGACTGCAAAGTTGGTGAGCGCCTGCAGTGAGATCATAAGCGTGAGGCCTGTTGCAAGATAGTAAATAAATCCTTCCTTTGCACGGTTAGCAACAGCAATGCCCTTGACGAAAATAACCAAAAAGAGCACAACGACGCATAATACGCCGATGAGACCGAATTCTTCACCGATAATGGAAAAAATGAAATCCGTATGCGACTCCGGCAGATACGCTAATTTCTGCTTGGAACTCCCGAGCCCCACCCCCGTCACCCCGCCGCTTCCCAGGGCAATAAAGGATTGAACGAGCTGAAAGCCGCAGCCCTGCGGCTCCTTCCAGGGATCAAGAAAACAGGTTATTCTCTTGAGGCGATACGGCTTCAGGGCGAGCATAATGATAACAGGGACAGCAAATAGTGCAAGGGAGCCAAGGTACCTGAGTCGTGTACCTGAAATAAAGAGCATCGCAAAGGTGAGAAATGCGAGGCTCATGGCTGCTCCGAAATCAGGTTGTTTGAGGATCACGACCTCGAATATCACCATAATGCCGACCGGTTTGAGAAATGATGTGAAGCTGTCTGTCCTGTACTCGGGTTTCGACAGATAGTAGGCGAGGAATATAACCATGGAGAGTTTTACAAGCTCTGAAGGCTGAAAGGTTGAAGGCCATAACCGTATCCATCGTGTCGCACCTCCCACGGTAACCCCAATGCCGGGGATGAAGACAAGGACTAACAGAACGAAGGAGATGATCAGAAGGGGGGTGGCATACTTCTGCACAAAAGAGAGTCTCAGTTTAGAGGAGGTCAGGAACAGAAAAATGAATCCGATGATAATGGTAAAAATATGCCTTTTGAAATAGTAAAACTCCGTAACGTTTTTCTTCGCAAGCACCGGGGTTATAACAGAGGTGGAACTGTATATCATCAGTGCCCCGAAACTTACCAGAGTTACGGCGGCAAGGAGTATCACCCTGTCGTATTTTCCCATTATTCCATCCCCATCACAATCTTTTTAAACTGCTGCCCCCTGTCTTCGAAATGAGCAAACATGTCAAAGCTTGCACACGCCGGTGAAAGCAGAACAACATCGCCTGGAGCGGCTTTCCTCCGGGATATCTCTACAGCGTTTTTCAAATCATCTGCCATGATTGTGTCGGTTAGATCCCCGAGTGCCCGTTTGATCTTCTCTTTTGCTTCTCCAATCAATACAAGAGCCTTCACCCGTGTGCGAACCAACTCCCTCAACTGGGAAAAATCACCCGACTTGTCTCTTCCTCCGGCTATAAGGACTATAGGGATCGAGAAACTTTCCAGTGATTTCACAACTGCGCCGACATTTGTCCCTTTTGAATCGTTAAAATACTGAACACCATGCAACTCCTTGACAAATTCGAGCCTGTGCTCCAGGCCTGGGAATTCTCTCAGTGAATCCTGAACTGCCTTTACGGAACACCCTGCAAGGAGAGCCATGGCTGAAGCAGCCATGGCATTCTCCAGGTTATGAACGCCTTTAATCTTTATCTCTTCAGCCATAATAAGTTCGCCGTTCTGAGTATCCGGTCCCCTATTTTGAAAATTACAGTAAACGACACCATCACGGGTGTAAAGACCGTCGACTTTTTCTCTCCTGCTGAAAAAATGCACTCCCGGCATTGATGCTCTTTCCCCGGTAAATTTTTCATGGTATAGATTCATTGTCTCCGGGTCATCATGGCTCAAAATGAGGAAATCCCCTTCTCCCTGATTCTCGAAAATTCTTGCCTTTGCATCTGTGTATGCATCCATTGCGTGATATCGATCGAGGTGGTCGGGGGTAATATTCATGATTGCAGCACCACGTGGCTTAAAATCCCTGATGGTCTCAAGCTGGAAACTTGATATCTCGGCAACAATATAGTCAACGGGCTGCTGATGCCTCACTCTTCCCAGCATTTCTCCGGTCAAAGCATTCCCTATATTTCCCCCGAGTACTGTCTGGAAACCACCCTTCCGCATCATGCAATCAAGAAGGGCTGTTGTGGTTGATTTTCCGTTTGTTCCTGTA
>JALHSV010000166.1 GCA_022865525.1 Thermodesulfovibrionales bacterium | reverse complement strand
TCCCGGGCATTTTCTATTCCAAGCATGCCGATGAGCGGATGGCCGGTATCTCTCTCGATCATATAAATCCTTTGCACAGCGCGGGTGACCGCAACATAAAGGGAATTGACAAAGAACTTGTATACTTCGAGGGATTTGTCCGTTTTGTCGCGGGCCCTCATATATTCGAGATCTCCGCTCAAATCCTCCCGGCTGACCCCGTTCAGAATCTCCAGGAAACTGGTTCGTTCATTCGAAATAAAGTTCAACAGTATGACATTTTCATATTCGAGCCCCTTTGCCTCCTTAATGCTGAAAAGAAGGGGGCTATCAAAAAAACGTCGCGCATCGGCCTTTTCCTCTTCGCGCATAACCAGCACAGCAAATTTTGTAGATCGCCGGGTCTTCTGGTTCAACTCCTGTTTCGCTCTGTCTGTATCTCTCATGAAGACGATCTCGCCCGGATTTTCGGATTCGCTTTTCATGAGATAGTTGCTCTCCCTGTCAATAGACCCGAAGCGCTTCTGTTTGATCCGGAGAATTCTATTGGCAAGATCGGTCACCGCTGTTGAATTCCGGAAATTGGACACCAGAATCCGCGTCACTTTTTGAATTTCCAGGGATTCGGCATTGTAGAGCATGGACTTGACATTACTCCATGAGAAGAAATTCGGGTGGACTATCTGATTGGAATCGCCGCAGAGGATAAAATGATCGGTTTTCTTCAGACTTCTAAGAATAAGCTGAAGCTGAATGTTCGTTATGTCCTGGACTTCATCCACAACAATGAAGTCATATGTCTGCCGGGCATGTTTCAGATAGTTGTGCGCGAGAATGTTGGGATCGTAATACCTATTCTCCTTGAGAAATGCGAGGTATTTTTCGAACAGCGTGTACACAAGTTCGCGCTCATTGTTGAGATAGATGGATTGACGGACGCCAAGATTCAGATAATCCTCAGGGCTCAACCACGGCTTGTCAATCATTGAACCCGTTATAACCCCTCGGAACTCTTCATATAAGCGATGAGCATCAGAAACACGCTGCTGTCTTGGAAATCGTATTACCCACTTGGCAAAGATGCTGTAAGTGATCTCCCTGCCTTCAGGCACCCGCATCGTCTCAAGGAATTCCCTGAAGGAGAGAAATGAAATCTCCTGATCGTCATTTTCATAATGATGGGCATAATAGATATTCCTTGAGTTGTCAGCAAGATATGGTGACAATGTCACGTAAAGGACCTGCCCATGAACTCGTTTCATCTTTTCAAGGGTGAGTACTGTTTTCCCGCTGCCTGCAGGGCCGATGATGATAAGCGGCGCGGGATGGTGATATATTTCCTGCTGCATAGGGTCAAAGGAGATCACCTTATCAAGAAGGTGAAAGCGCGTGCCCGAAGGATTAACGTATATAAGAGACAGAAGGGGTTCCCTTTCAATGTGCGACGCTTCAAAGAGCGGTATCTTTGATTCGTCTATTCGGGTACCCCTCAGAAACATCGACTTGTCATAGGCATGGTTACGTACGGCTTCAAGGATAAGGGCGTATCGCGCCCCTCCAAATGTTACAATTTTGAAAAGCAGACGGTTGCTGTCGTCAAGCTTTGCTCTGTAAAGATCATGCTCCGGTAGTTTCTTGACATCGGCAGAATAAAAATCGTCTTTTTCAAGGAGCCCGATAAGTTTTTGGTACTGACGGCTTACTCTCGATGTATCAAGATCATTATATTCAAGAATTTTCAAGGTTCTGTCATCGCTCCTTTATTGTTTTTACGTGCACATACCAGACTACGCAAATGTTGTATTAATGGTAACAAAAAAGGAAGCCGGTTTTAAATAAGCGGAATACCGAGTGTTTGAGAGATGATAAAGAGAAGCAATACGACCTCCCATAATTCAACAAAGATATTCCCCAAAACGCTCTATTCGATGTAGACTACTTACTGTTAATTACAAGGAGGATTTCATGGAGGAATCAGTGGATCTTTATGACGTAGTCATCATCGGCGGAGGACCGGCTGGACTTGCAGCAGGGCAGTATGCGGCACGGGGACAACTGAAGACCGTCATCCTCGATAAATCAGCTACGGCCGGTGCGCTTGCATATTCGAGCAGGATAGAGAATTATCCGGGCCTTACCCATCCCGTTCCGGGCAAGGAACTCCTTGATATCATGAGAAAACAGGCGATCGATTTTGGAGCCGAGTATATCGAAACGCAGATTATCGGGGTGAATATCTCCGATGAGATAAAAGAAGCGATTACCATGGACAGGGCGTTCAGCGGAAAGACCATGATTATCGCTACCGGCTCCATGGGAAGGAAACCAAGCATTAAGGGTGAAGGTGAATACCTTGGGAGAGGGGTAAGCTATTGTGCTGTTTGTGATGCAGCATTTTACCGGGGGTTAAAAGTCTGCGTTATCGGAAATTCTGAAGAGGCGGTAAAAGAGGCAGGGGTGCTTTCCAGATTTGCAGAGACCGTATATCTTATTTCTCCAGCTCAAAAACTGCATGTACAGGACCATCCGGTTCTGAAACAACCCAATGTGAAGGTGCTGTTAGGATATAGGGTAACTTCTATCGAGGGCCGTGAACTTGTCGAAAAGATAAAAATGCGTGATTCTGAAGACAAAGAAACCGAACTGGAATTAGCCGGAGTCTTTGTCTACCTCTATGGCAATAAGCCCGTCGTAGATTTTCTTTTTGGTGCAATCGAGACGAAAGAAGACGGATGTATTCCGGTGAGTTCCATGACGGAGACATCAATCCCGGGGGTTTTTGCTGCAGGGGATGTCACCTGCACAGAGATTCGGCAGGTTGTCGTTGCAGCATCACAGGGATGTATTGCCGCTCTTGCAGCAGAAAGGTATTTATTTAAAAGAAAAAAAGTCCGGATGGATTGGGCAAAATAAATTACTTCTTCTTTGTATCAATAATGTTGATGAGTTCTAATGCATTCTTTGGGGCATACCCCATAGCGTCATTGTTGAAATATAAATAGACGTCCTCTTTCTTTTTCAGGTGGGCCTTGATACATTTTGCATCCTCCTTCAGGAGCTCAGTGCTGTATGATGTTGCATGATTCCCTTCTTTCCCGTGTCTTCTGATATACAAAAAATCAGCGGTTGTCGGGAGATTGTTGAGAAAATCGGGATGGTCCGCCATACATAAAGCTGCATTTTCCTTTTCGAGGAGATTGAAGATCTTTTTATTGATCCAGGTCTTGTTCCTGAATTCAAAGGTGTTTCTCATATGGAAAGGCTTTAAAACCTCAAGAAATTCCTTGAACCGTTCCAGATCAAAATTAAACGATGGCGGCAATTGCCAGAGGATAACACCCAGTTTCTCTTTCAGTACCGATGCCCTCGAAAAAAACGCCTCAATAGGTTCAGCGCAGTCTTTCAGTTTCTTCACATGGGTGATGAACCTGCTCCCCTTCAGAGCAAAAATAAAACCCTCGGGGGTTGCCATATGCCATTTTGCGAAGGTTTCCCGCTCAGGCAGACGGTAGAACGTGACGTTCAGTTCAACCGTTGAAAAATGTTTGCAGTAATATGGAAACCAGTGGTTCTTTGCGAGGTTTTCGGGATAAAAGACGCCCTTCCAGTGATCATAAAGGAAACCGCTGCACCCTGTCCGTAGATAAGCCATTCTTGGGTTATTATATCACAATCTGCGCCGGGGACTTTACCTGCTTACCCTAAGAACGCCTTCGAGTTGTGCGATCTTCTGGGTCAGTCCTGAAAGCTGGCTTTTGTCTTTCACTTCGAGGATAAACGTGATGTGAGACTTTTTGTCTTCCGTTGAATTCACCGTGGCATTGCTTATATTTACATTTACGGTTGATATCACCGCGCTGAGGCTTGCGAGGATGCCCGGCTTGTCCACCGCCTCTATCAATAATTTTACCGGCGATGTTGCATCACCTGCGGCCTTCCATGCAACATCAACAAGCCGCGCGTTGTCAAGCGCGAGCCTGTCGAAATTCGGGCAGTCCTTCCGGTGAATTGTTACCCCTCTGCCCCTCGTGACAAAACCAATCAGGCCGTCACCCGGGATCGGGAAACAGCATTTAGCCGTATGGTAGAGCACATTATCTATTCCCTTAATGGTTATGCCCTTATGCTCCTTCGGAGGTTTAACAATCTTTGTGACGGGAGCTTCTTCTGCCGGTTTTTCAGGCAGTAATTTGTTCACGATCTGATGCGCGGATACTTTCCCATGACCAATAAACGAATACAGGTCTCCGAGTGAAGGGATGTTGAAAAATTTCAGAGCTCTCTGCATGTCCTCGGATTTCAGGACGGACTGACTTAGGTCCTGCTTTCTCAGTTCTCCTTCAAGAAGTTTCTGGCCAAGCTCTATGCTCTGTTTCCGCTCTTCTGTCTTTATCCACTGTTTTATCCTGCTTTTTGCACGCTGGGTAACGACAAACTTCAGCCAGTCCCTGCTTGGGGCCTGTGCCGGAGAGGTTATAATCTCAACCGTATCGCCATTTCTCAGGACAAATCTGAGAGGAACGATCCTGCCGTT
>JALHSV010000165.1 GCA_022865525.1 Thermodesulfovibrionales bacterium | reverse complement strand
TTTATAACGTATTTCTGTCTTGAGCAACGTTTCTACATGCCCGGATAAAAGAGATTCTATATCTGTGGCCCATGTACGGCCTGTATGGCTAATTCTTATATTTATAAGTCTTTCATATCTATGGTATCTTGTGCTTGGATAAGATAAATAGATAGGTGGTTCGTCTTTGGGCATACCAAAAGTCATCTCGATGACTTGCTTCTCTGATATTGACTTGTCACGAAATTTGATAAGGTAAATCCAAGATAAGTGAATCGAAATTGGTACCAAAGGGCGCACTTCACGGTAGAGCAAGAAATCCTGTAGGCTATTATGCAAGACTGAAGAGTTATCATTGTATATTACTTTTAGGCTAAATTGAATGAGTACAGCGTCGTTCTGTTGGTGAACACGTTGCTCAACAAGATGATAGGTATTTTGAATATCATCTTCAGTTAGCTCGTATGTACCCCAGAAAGACCTCTCTATGGTTTGGGGTTTTCCGAGGAGGCCTGAAACAAATTCTCCGAAATCCTTCTGGTTACATGGAAGTATAATTTGATATCTCGAAGCCTCATCCTCTTTTCGGTCTTTTCCATTTGTCGTCATAGCTCATTCCTTTGCATTAATATTAATATAATGGCAAATACATTAATGCTTACAGCACAATATAAAACACTTCATGTCAGCAATTTAGTCGTTGCTCCGGTTCAATGTTCATATCTCATATTTCGCTGCATTCATCAAGATGTCCGCATCACGCATTTAGGGACAGACAATAACAGAAGAGAATGGAAAAGGCAAAGGAATTTTAGTGGATTAGAGAATAGGGGGGGCAGTCGGCTGTTGAGAGAAGGGAAGAGAAGGGGGCCCCTTAGGCCCCTTAAGCCCCTTTTTCCCCTCCATAGGGGGGATTATGATGGATTAGTGATAATTTAAGGAATCCTGCTTATGCAGGAATTATTTTAAATAGACCCGTTCGACTGCGCTTCGCTCCCAGGCTGTGTCGCAATTACAGCACAGAACAATTATTCTCTTTGCTATCTCAGCAAAATTACAAATTTTGTTTGTTAATCGCTTTAACTAAGCTTTTTTCACAAACTCCTGTCAAAATATCGGCTATTTCTTTATGGTATTACGATTACTATGCTATTTATCAACTGCCAAGCTTAGCAATCAAGCCGGTAACACCAACAATACTGATCATTCTGGCAATATTAAAGCAGCTGGACAAAACAGAAGCCTCAGCCCTAACCCCTTCAAAGCCTCGCAACAAAAAGCCGGTGACTTTTAAGTTATGTTTTAAATGGCCAAACGGCAGCTCAGCCTTTTGTTTGCGAAGTTTATAAACTTCCCGGCTTTGCGGCTGTTCGTACTGAGCTTCCAGCTTTTCTTTTAACTCTTCATGAAGCAAACGAGTTATCGTGCGTCCCCTTGCGTTTGTGGTACAGTCTTGAAAAAACTTGCATGTGCGACAGACCGAGCCGCCGGCCCTGTATGTTCTTCTGCGTTTTTGGGCTTCTGTATGACTGTATCCAAGAATCCTGCCTTCAGGGCAGATATAACAGTCGTTAGCTTTATCATATTTGAAATGTGTCTTGTCAAAAGGATCAGAACGCTCTACTTTTTCAGCCTGTTTAGCAGATGGAACTATAACTTTAATACCCTGGCTGTCTATCTTCTCAAGCTCATTAACATCGGCATAACCTGCATCTGCACAGGCTGTCTGACATTTTTTGTCTAATGTTTCATGGGCCTGTTCAATTTGTTCGGCAAACTGATGAAGATCATTGTTCTCATTGACAACATCACTGCTGACAATTAAGCCGTGTTTCTCGTCAACTACCGATTGCATGTTATAACCGGCGTGGGAACCCTGTCTGCTGTGCATCTTAGTACAATCGGAATCTGTAGTATTTAACGTTTTTTTACCTTCAGCCCTGAGCTTATTAAGAATCTCCAAAACTTTCGTCTTGAGCGTTTCGTTACCTGACAACTCCTTTTTCATATGAACCATCGACGAATTGTCACGTTCTGCCTGATCGACTGACTCACACTCAAAAAGTATCTCAGCGATTCGCTCATCAATCTTTTTAAGATGCTTAAGGCATTTTTGCTTAGTCCAACTGCTATTTATAGAAGCGTTTGCCCTGATCTTACTGCCATCAACAAATAACGTATTTCCTTCTATCAAACCAAGGTCTATACAAAGACGTGCACATTGCTTGAGGACCTTCTTTATGGCTGATTTGTTCTTTCGCCTGAATTCAGCTATAGTTTTGTGGTCAGGCTTTAAGCCGCCCGCCAGCCAAATAAAAGAAAGATTATAGTGAATCTCTCTTTCCAGTTTACGGCTGCTGCGAACACCATAAGAATAACCATAGACCAGAAGTTTCAACATCACTATCGGATCATATTGCGGACAACCGACCTTATGTGAATTAACTTCAATGCCTAACGCATCGAAATCCAATGAATCTACAATAACATCATAAGCCCTCACGGGCGCATCGGCGGGAATATATTCATCAACGCTTTGCGGAAAAAGGGTTCGCTGTTTACGATCTCCATATCGATATGACATAAGAAAACCTTTCATTAAGACATGAACATTATAACATATCGGCAAATAAATTCATCTTCGAGTTATAATTGTGACACAGCCTG
>JALHSV010000164.1 GCA_022865525.1 Thermodesulfovibrionales bacterium | reverse complement strand
GGGGAGGGAACTATAAGGTTACGCTGTGGCAAGACCACAGTGAATTAAAATTATTCAAAATTCGCTCCTTCAGACATTTCTGTGGATCCACAGGAGTCGATGAAAAAAACATAGAATATGCATGGGAATATTGCTAAAATGAATAGGGGAACATTCAATAATAGTTCTATCAACGGGAGGTTTGAATAGCATGGAATTAAAAAATGTCGTTACTGTCAGGCAAGGTGAAGTGGAAATCAGGGATATTGATAGACTGAGGAACATGATGGACAATCTCATCTATGAGGCTGTGTTCTCAGAGGCTGAAAAGAAGACAGCTCTTTTACTGCTCGTTAAGGAAATCGCAAAGGCTGCAGGTGCAATCCCGTCATCTATTCAATCCCTGTATGAAGAGATGGGCAGGGTATATCCCGGCTTTACGGTACCGGCGATCAACATTCGGGGGCTTACCTATGATGTTGCACGGGCTATTTTCAGGAAAGCGATGGAGATGAATGTCGGACCCTTCATATTCGAGATAGCACGTTCCGAGATCGGATATACAAAACAGAGGCCAATCGAATATGCCACCGTCGTTCTTGCAGCAGCAGTGCGGGAAGGATATGCGGGCCCTGTTTTTATCCAGGGTGACCATTTTCAGCTTGTCAGAAAAAATTATCTTGCTGACGCCAAACCTGAAACAGACTATGTAAAAGGCCTGATCAAAGAAGCCATTGAAGCTGAGTTCTATAATATCGACATCGATACCTCGACCATTGTGGACATCGGAAAAGAAACAATCAGGGAACAGCAGAGAAACAACTTCGAAATGACAGCAGAGCTCGCTTCCCATATACGGGCAATCCAGCCCGACGGAGTTGAGGTATCAATTGGAGGTGAAATCGGGGAGATCGGGGGGAAAAACAGCACACCGGATGAACTGAGGGCTTATCTGGATGGCTTCAGAGAGATATTTAAAAGCAGTAAAGGGTTAAGCAAGCTCAGCGTGCAGACCGGCACAAGCCATGGAGGAGTTGTTCTGCCGGACGGGACACTTGCAAAGGTAAAGATTGATTTTGATACCCTGAGAACCCTTTCAGATCTTGCACGGAAGGAATACAGCCTTTCAGGGTGTGTGCAGCATGGCGCCTCTACCCTGCCCGAGGATGCTTTCAATATGTTTCCGGAGACAGGCACATCCGAAGTGCACCTCGCCACCGGATTTCAGAATATCATGTATGACAGTAATGCACTCCCTGCGGAATTCAGGAATGAAGTCTATGGTTTTATCAAGCAGGAATATGCAAAGGAACGGAAAGAAGACCAGACCGAGGAGCAGTTTATCTACAGCACGAGGAAAAAGGGTTTTGGCACGTTAAAAAAGAAATGGTGGGACCTGCCTTCACACGTCAAGGAACCGATCATGAAAGAGCTGGAAGCAAAATTTGCTTTGCTGTTTGATAAGCTCAGGGTTACCAACACGGTTGACATCGTAAAGAAGACCGTGAAACCAGTGAGCGTGAAAAAGGAGATCAATGCCGGGTTATTGTTACTGCAGTAATGTGCAGACGTAACCTGCTTTATTCATAAGTAAACGCTTCCCCAATTGTTGTCATTCCCGCCAAGCCGGAATGACAGACTTAAAAAAATTAAACAATTTTAAAGATTCTGGAGAATTTATAGCAGACATTGTATGTATGCTATAAATACAATATCTGCCGTCCAGTTTATGAATAATGTGGATTAGATGAACACAGACAGAATATAAAAGGAGGTTACATGAAATTCCTGATAAACATTTTCATCGGGTTTTTTCTGATCATGAATTTCTCTCCGGGGTTTGCGGAAGTGAAACAGAAAACTTTTACGAAAAAGGAGATCACAAAAATGGCTGAATCAAGAGCGGTTATCGAAACGAAATTCGGGAACATGGAACTGAAATTCTTTCCTGAGGTTGCGCCAAACCACGTCAATAACTTTATCGAACTTGCAAAAAAGGGATCCTATGACGACACCATATTCCACCGCGTTATCCCGGGTTTTATGAT
>JALHSV010000163.1 GCA_022865525.1 Thermodesulfovibrionales bacterium | reverse complement strand
TCGAAATCTGTCGATGGGCTGCGGTCGACGGTCAGCGGTCAGAAAGAATTGCATATTTCAGGTGCTGAAGGTCTCTATCCGTCAACGGAAATTCCAAGAGCTGTCAGGCAGTATACCGAAAGGGCATTGAACCACCCGAAAGGTAAGGCTGATAAGATCGTTATTACCGTTGAAGTCATGAAGCAGAAGCCGAAAATGATATCAGCTTTGCCTGTAAGCACCGTTATCTCACAGACACCGGCTGAGGGGAAGACAATTGTTCAGGAGATTTTTCTGTCGTTGGAAATCACGGAAAAGGCTGTTCATGACGCATTCGCAATGATAAAAAAAGGAAATATGAGGGGTGCTGCACTGATCAGTTCCGGGAACGGCGCCCGTCTTGAACCTGACAGGCAGCGGGGTGTAAGGGTATCACGCCTCGGGATTACTGGGTTGGCGTCAAAGCTGCTTTCGACTCGGCTCTCGCGTGATAAAATCAATACGAATACGGTCAAAGAGGCGTTGGTTATTGCTTCAAAGGTCGTATCTCATAAAGATGTGATTGCTGAACTCTGCATCTCTGATGACCCTGATTATACAACCGGGTATGTGGCATCGAAAAAATTCGGATACGTAAGAGTCCCGCACATCAAACGCCAAGGGAGCAAATCAGGGGGAAGGGCATTTTTCGTCAGAGATGGGTCAGATATTCCCCCATTAATACATTACCTCGAAACAATGCCTGTTCTGATCGGAAAGGCAGCCCTGTGTAAAGGCACGCTGGCAATACATGAAATCATCAATAGTCCTCATCGCTAACCCTGCAGCACAAAAGGCATCGGACAAAAAAGTTGCAATGGCTTCATATTACCTGCAGTCAAAGGGATATGCGGTTGAGGTCTTGTTTACCGACAAGAGAGGTGATGCCGAAGATCTTGCAAGAGAATCGCTCCGTAAAGCGCCATCCCTCATAATCGCTGCCGGCGGTGACGGAACATTCAATGAGGTTGTCAATGGGATTGCAGGTACTGAGATACCTATGGCGATTTTGCCGCTTGGCACAACGAATGTCCTTGCCAGGGAACTCGATATACCTGAAAATGTTCAGGGTGCTATGGAGAGAGCTCTCAGAAAAAACCCAACAAGGATTTCACTCGGGAAAATAACTCTCACAGATTCTTCACCCCTGCTTTCCCGGTATTTTATTCTTATGGCTGGTATTGGCTACGACGGTATGGCAGTCTACGGGATAAATGAAACGATGAAGAAATTGTCTGGACAGGGCGCGTATATCTACAGTGGGATAACAACCCTGCTGAAAATTGATCCTTCTCTCTTAACCTTTATGGTTAATGGGACGCTCTATCAGGGATATTCCGGAATCATTGGTAATGCATCCAAATATGGGGGGAGATTCAGTGTTACCCCTGATGCACACCTGAGCAATCCTGTTCTTTATGCCTGTATTTTTAAAGGCAGTAAACGGGCTGATATAGTTCGGTATGTTTTCGGTATTCTTACCGGCACCCATCTGAAATACGCAGACATCGAGTATATCAAGGCTGAACTTATAGAAATAAAAGGCAGTGCGCATATCCAGATAGACGGCGATTATCTCGGGATGACACCTGCAAAGGTCGAGATTGTTCCCAATGCCCTCAACCTGATTTTTTAACCAAAAAATGAAATGTACGGCAGGCATACGTGTGGAAAAAGCTCTCATGCAGCACCTTTGAAGGCGGTTGAACAACATGACAAGCTGTATATTTTCACTTATTGCAGTTTATAATCTCGTTACCGCAAGTCCTGCTTATGAGAGGTTTTTCTGCATGTGTGCCTGCCATATTATTTGTCAGAAACATTTTTGGAGGTAATGATCCCTCCTCCAATTACTGTATCGTTGTCGTAAAATACCGCACTCTGCCCGGGGGCAGGCGCCCACTGAGGTTCATCAAAGACGACCCGGACAATCTCAAAAGATGCAGGATCGAAAAAAATCATTGCCGGTTCATCTTTCATGGTGGAACGGACCTTTACGGCTGCCCTGAAAGCACCGGATGTTTTTTCTAACCCCTCCTTATCCTGCTTCATTAAGGGAGGAGGCGGAGGGGTTAGCCAGTTCAATTCATGCACATAAAATTCCTTTTTCTTTACAGAATCCCGGGGGCCTGCATATACGGTATTCTTTTGAATATCGATATCCACTACATACAGGGGTTCCGGAGAAGCTATACCCAGGCCTTTTCGCTGACCTATGGTATATCCATGAATTCCCTTATG
>JALHSV010000162.1 GCA_022865525.1 Thermodesulfovibrionales bacterium | reverse complement strand
TCAGAACGCGAAAGAAGGAAAGGTCGATCCCGTGTCCGTGCTGTCCAACCCCTGCGATATAGACTTTATTTTTTCCGGTGAAAAAAAAACCATGGTGCTGTTCGAGATGACCGCCTGTCCTTATTGCCGGATGTTCGCAAACCGGTTCTTCGATTTCGCCGCTGAGCGCTCCGGTGATTATGATTTCCTGCGTGTGACTCTCGACGATCCCGGCAATCCGCTCTGGCATAAATACGAGATCCATACCGTGCCCATGGTCATGGTCGTGGCCGGTGGCGGCATTACCGCCCGCCTGGACTCTGTCCCGTTCCTGGGCATCACCAAGAAGAAGTGGGCGGAGTTCTTGTCGGGGGTTTGACGGGCTGGTTATGGCTTTAGGTTGGGTTATTGGAAACCATTGTGGGTACAAGCCGAAGGCGAGAGTCGAACTCGCGACCTATTGATTACGAATTTATTTGCCTAACGCTCGATAAATCCGATAAATCAAGTTAATTTAATTGGGAAAAGGCCGTTGTGTCAACTTTGTGCCATTAACTATCGGTTGTGATCAACACAAACCCTGCATTTACAATTGACTTTTCCTGTATAATGTCGCAATCCAACTAACACGCCGTTTGGTTTTCTGTCAAATTTGGAATAAATTCGATCAAAAAGATTAGTTTCATTAACATCAAAAAAACGTCTAACCGCATAAGAAATTAGATCGGCAACTTGAACCATTGTCGTCAGTGAACTGTCTACGAAAAGGGGTGTTTCGGCAATGCGAGAGAGTCGTGCGAATTTTGTCCCTAATTTATGCCATTCCCTGAATTGCCCTGTAAGTTGAAGTGAGTTGGCTTGGTTTTGATCATGAACCAAAATCCCCATAGCTTCAAAAGGGCATGCATTTTCGAGATATGTATTAAATCGAGTAGTGACTTGTTCAAGTGCTATAGAACGATATTTGTCTGGTTTGTCTGGATCTAAAGATGCTTTTTGTTGAGCTTCGGCGAAGAGTTTAACATCCCCCCAACTTGCAACAATATCAGCAATTTCTTGAAGAATATTTACTCTCTCAGCATGGGTAAGATGAATATAGTCTTTAGTTTTTTTATAGTTATTCCTCAAACTTCTAATGGCTCTGTCACTTATGATGGATGCCTTTGCAATATCTTTTTTTCTTTCAATCAAAACACTTTTGCGTCGATCTTCATCATTTAAGGCTATAAAATTCGGGATCCGTTGTTGTTCTGGGAAAATTCGAGCCATCCATGCAGTATGAAGTTCAATACCATCAAGTCTATTCTTTGTTAACGAATCTCGAATAGCTTTATCTTTCGCCTTCCAGCTTTTTAAAGGGGTACTGACGCCGGCAACTATGTAATGTTTAGAGGTATAATCCTTGATGTCGGGGTTTCCAGATTCATCTACATAAATTGCATACATAGAAAAAAAGCGTCTGAGGCAGGACTTAAAAGCCCCACACGAGTCGCAAGCGTCTCTCTCAGGCGCATACATATCTTAGAATAGTGTTTTACAATTGTCAATCTTTTTATACTTTTTTTACATTTTTCTACATTTTGCTACATTTTTTTCTTTTTTAATGGGAATCATCGATGCGGTACCCTTCCCCTGGCCATTCCGCTAGGAGTAATCTTTTTTACTTTCCATGAATTTTTTCCGTTTTCGCTTGACGCAAGGTAGTTGTGCTCTATACTAGATATCAGGAGAGTATAAAATGAAATTCGAAGTAATCAGCGTTGCGACCGTAGCAGATTTACAAAAAAGACTTGAAGTTTTCCGGCACAACCACAAAAAAGCTGAATTTCTCGGAATGGCTCAAAATGCGATTGTGACTCCCCACCAATTTCCTGGGAAGGAAATCACCTATTCAACAATTATTTTAACAACGATTTGCTACAAGGAAACATTATAACTAGAACGTCATAATGACATATTAAAAATCCCTCAATCCTTTTACCATTTCACTTTCGCGAACGATCTTGAATTTCGCCATCCCATCATAGACCGCGCCCTGCGAAGCTTGATTTTAGTTATTTATTGATGTAAAAAAGACAGAGGCAAAAATGAAAAAGATTTCCAGTGTCTTTACAAGTAAGCTTTTTTGGGGATGTCGTTTCAATTATGATGATATTGAGAATATATTGAACTTATTTGAGGAGAAAAAGTACTCGATCGAAATTAGAAACAATGAATATGAATATGAAGATTTAAATGATTTGAAAAAAAATCTTGGTGAAACTCCACGCAATTTTACAATTAAAGCAAGTGTTGATGGACATTCATTCCAAACTATTTCAATAATCTTTAAAATGAGAACTACATATATTGGATTACAGTGCATTGGAGAGAATGATGCACTTATTCTTCTCTATGGAAAGCTTTTAGAATTATGTAAATCACACCATATTAATTATTTAGGGCAAAAAGTACTTTTCTTATTTGCAATAGTAGTCATTCTTTTCGCTTATTCAAAAAAAAGGAATGATCTAATAAGTTGGCTAGCCGTAGGGCTTTCAATTTTAACAGCAATTTTTTATTCGTATTTCTCATTTAGAAAGTCTGTCGTCCTAAAAAGAAAAAATGAAGGCGGCTTTTGGAAAAAATCCAAAGATACGGTATTGGTTGCCGCTATTACCGCCTTAATTACTGCTATAATTACTGCTATAATTACACATATTTTAACAAAGACATTTCAATAGCCAGTTAAAATCGCTTCATGCTGTTTATCATTTTGCTTTCACATATGATCTGAAATTTCACCATCCCATCATAAGCTGCGCCCTGCGAAGCGAGGTTAACCGCGCCTATAATAGCATTGGCAAGATCCGCATGGCTGCCGTCGCCCTGTCCCGGGGAAACGGAATCCCGCCCGCCCGGATTCGTGCGCCGCATGAGCGAGAGCAGCTGATTTTTCAGCCGGTCATTTTCGGGCAGCTCAATTTGCCTATTTGAAAACAGCGGCAGCGCGGCCAGGTAGAGCTCGCTCGCTGTTCGCTCGGCCAGCTGATAGGTGATCCCTTGCTTGCCGTAGGATTCAACCGGCCATTCCCCGCCGTAACGGTCCCCGGCGTGAAGGATATTCAGGACCAGGTGGGGCACAAGGACCCTTCCACAACCCTGCGGATCTATGCCCAGGCCACGACGGAAGGCAAGCAGAAGGTCGTCGACCTGGTAAACTTCTCCGAACCGGCAGGGGAGATGGTTGAGCTTAGAACGAAGGTTAAATCAAGTAAATAGTGAATTAAAATATTTCAAGAAAGTAGGAGTGTTAATCATATTCAAAAACACATTCAACTACTCCAAAACCTTCCTCTTCACTTTCTCTTCCAGGAATAGCACCAAAATTATCAAACCATTCTTCTTGGGGATCTAAATACCAATCATATCTTTTATAAATTAGCTCTACAATGTCCTTTACTTGATCCCTTAGTGAATGCCCAACAATGGAAAAAGAAAAAAAACTATTAAGAAAGTCTTTAAAATTAATCCCGATATATTTATTGCCTGGATATAAATCCAACCTATATGAACTCAAACTAGAATCGATATCTCTTGCACAGGTAACATATTCGCAATTTGGATATAAAAACAAATTTGAAAGGAACCATTTTGAATGAGTTACATGTGCCCACAATATTGGTTCCCATCTAACTTTATTGTAGAAGCTCTTGCCGAATTGAAAAGCTATAGAATAGAGATCTCGTTGAAAATCATGTTGATGAGGTGTCAATTGGATCCAATTTGTCGAAGTATTTTTTACTTGAAATATAATGCATCTTTTTTTTATTCTCTCCCCTCTTTTTATTTTTTTTATAACAAAAAGCAAATCTCCCAATTCAGTCCTTCCTGCTTGATGTAAATTTGAGGGTGAAACGAAAAAAACATAGGGCTTCTGATGAATAAATTTAGTCTTAACAGAAACCGTACCACCAGTAATTGTTATCGGATTTAAAGTTTGAAAAGATTCGACAAATGCTTTTACGATTTGAGGCTCAGCATGATTTTGATTTTTCGCTTTTTTTAATTCTTTGTCAAAGTGATCAATTAGTTTTTTCAATTAATTTCTCCAAAAAAAAATTAACATTTAACTCACATATAAGAACACTTTATCCGATATTTAAGTCTTCGTAAAGCACTATTAGACTTTCTCAATAAAAATACAAATATCAAATGAGCTAAAAGTATATACTTTATTAATTCCATGGATGAAAAGGAGGCTAAAAAATCTCGTCTAGAGGTCATTTTCGATAGTTGAATATATTATATCGTTAAAAACAGTTTATTACTGTGTCATAATTGTGTCATGTTATTCTCAATTTCGGGGTGTTTTTGGCATTTCCGGTCATTGCCGGTCATGAGGAGTAAAGACCTTGAAACCATTGATAATAAAGGGAAAGCAAGGTGAGATCAGCAAGCCGATGGTCAGAGTCGAACTGACGACCTATTGATTACGAATCAATTGCTCTACCAACTGAGCTACATCGGCCCGGGGGTTTCTGAAACGATATTTTAATATATTTTGCCCTGACCGTCAACTGGGCGCATTGCCTCATCCAAAATCTACTTAAAGAGGGTATCGTTGCCTCATATAATAATCTACCCGAAACAAAACGCTTATGCAAGTACAGGTTTGATGTGATTGATGGCATAGACAGTTCTCCCTTTGTTTTTTTCATAGATCATTTTGTGCAGCCTTTCCTGTAACTTATTGATCGTTCTTTTGAGCGCGAACGGATTCAGTTGGGCATATGTGTTTTGCAGCTTTGCTTTTCTTTCCGCACTGATCTCTTCAAGAACCAGTAATCGTTGGTACGGTGTCTGCGGAACATCGTATTGCTTTTTAACTTTGCTGCCGATCCGTTCCTTTTTAATAAGCTTCATTTGCGGATGGAAGAAGTTCAGGTAAAGCCGTAAATGACCATATAACTCATTTAGCAAAGCCAGTTCCTCCTCACGGTCATAACGGCTATAACCAACGAAGTTGCGTACGGCGGTAAAGTTTTTCTGCTCCACATGGCAGTTGTCGTTCTTCTGATAGGACCGGGATCGGGTAAACACCAGAGCCTCTTCCTGGCAATAGGCTACCAGATGGGCATTGATGAACTCGGAGCCGTTGTCTGAGTCGATCCCTTTCAGCTCAAACGGCAGCCGGCCGCGGATATCCTGCAGCGCGTCAAAAACCCAGCACTGCGCTTTGTTGCGTACTGCCTGCATCTCCGTCCAGCCACTCTTGATATCGGTTACGTCCAACGTGAAGCAGTAGTCGCCACCGGTATTGCCGCCATCGTGCCCCACCAGGTCTAATTCCTCATACCCCACGGCATCCTCATCCCATTCAATGCCCGTGCGGATAGCGATTTGCTTTTTCAGCAACGTCCCGGGTTTGGTTTTTGAGCGGCACTTCAACTTGTACTTTTTCCTCTCCGTCCTCAGCATCCGGTCGATCGTCGGCGGACTTATTCTTTGCAATTTCGCTTCTATTGGCCGCGGAATCGCCATCTCCTTGAACTGCCTCGCTTTGGCCACCATAGGCTCCAGGCAACGCTTCAATCGCTTACCGCAAGGGTAATCCATGACTTCCCAAAAGCAAACCACATAGCTGCGTACAATATCGTCGTAAATCCTCGGCCGTTGCTGCCTTTGCTTCTTCACCTGCCGCTCTCCGACTATGATCACCGTCCGCTTACCGGCCGGTGAACGCCAGTAAACCTTCCTGCCCCAATTGCGCAAAATAAACGCCGCATAGTGGCGATTGTAGCCTGTGGCTTGGCAAAACTCCCCTAAAATATTTCTCTTCTCCCTCCGGTCTGCTTTCTGATAGCGCCGGGCAACTTCCTTACTTAAATCTTTTTTCGTTGCCATTGTTAACCCCATTGTCGACACCTCGCTCATCAGGTCCCTTGCCTGATTCCTTTGGTGTCATTTTCCACCTTTTCAGGTAGTTTTTTTCATGAGGCAACGAATCGGCGTTCAGGTAG
>JALHSV010000161.1 GCA_022865525.1 Thermodesulfovibrionales bacterium | reverse complement strand
TGCTCAGCTGTTTCGGCGAGTTGATATTGAATTCTTCACCGGCAAGAAAGTAGATCCTCCGTGTAATGCCTTCGATTTCTTGTCCAAGTTCCCTGGAAATCCCCGCAAGTTTATCCGGATCAATCTTCACCCCCGCCATCTCCATGCCGGCGAGGACTGAGATGAGAGGCATTTCTATCGAGAAATAGAGGTCTTCAAGATTGCTTTCCCTCAGTTTAGTAAACAGGATTTCTTTCAATTCGAGAGAGAGAGATGCATCAGCACATGCATACGGTGCAGCATCTTCAAGGGGGACTTCTGCGAAGGAACTCCTCTTCTTCAGTATTTCTATAAACGTCTTTTTCCTGTAAGACAGATATTCCAGGGAGACCTCTTCGAGACTGTGGTTCGGTTTGTTCGGGTTCAGAAGGTATGATGCAATCATGGTGTCACATAATGGTCCCTTGACGTGAATACCTTCTCTTTCGAGGAGGATGATATCATACTTCAGGTTATGTCCTATCTTTGCTATCTTCTCCTCTCCAAGAAACGGTGAAAGAATTGATACAACATCTTTTTTATCTATCTGTTCAGGTACGCCGGGGTATGTATGAAAAACAGGTATATAGAAAGCGCGTTCCTTCTCTATGCAAAGTGATATTCCAACGAGATTAGCAGCAACAGGATTCCTGCCGGTCGTCTCGGTATCGAGAGCAAATGCATCTTTGATTGTTGATACGATCTCTTCGAGTCTTCGTGCGGAGAGCAGTGTTTCATTGCTTATTTCACGTGTGGTCCCTGAAGGAATGAGTTTCATCAGGCTCCCGAACTCAAGCTCCCTGAACAGGGCAAAAAGCGAATGCCAGTCGGGCTCCCTCAGCGTATATTCATCGATACGAATATCGATGGGGACAGAGGTATCGAGGGTCGCGAGCTTTTGACTCAACTTCACGATATCTGCATTCTCAGATACGAGACGTCTCAATTTTTCTTTTTGTATCCTCTCTGTATTGTTAAGCATGTCTTCGAGATTATCGAATTGGGTCACGAGTTCCCTGGCTGTCTTTTCGCCCACACCCTTAATTCCCGGGATGTTGTCAACGGCGTCTCCGGTAAGCGCCATGAATTCAGGGATTCTCGCAGGGCCTACTCCGAATTTCTCCCTGACATACTGTTCGTCGAAGATCATATCCTTCATCGGGTCATATACCTTTACTCTCCTGTCCACGATCTGGAGCATATCCTTGTCTCCGGTAACGATGAAAACGTCTATCCCTTCGGATGCACCCGTCTTTGCGATCGTTCCGAGAATATCGTCTGCTTCGTATCCCGGGACCTCGAATATCTTGATGTTCAACGCAGAGATTATCTTTCTGATATAGGGAATCTGCCGGATGAGGTCGCCGGGGGTTTCCGGTCTCTGTGCCTTATAATCCTTATAGATTCTATGCCGCTCTGTTGGAACAGGTGAATCGAAGGATATAACAATCCCATCCGGTTTCTTCTCCCTGATGATCTTGAGGAGCATGTTGATAAACCCGTATATTGCATTTGTAGGAAATCCCCGGGAGTTAGAAAGGTTCTTGATTGCATAGTAAGCGCGATACACATAGGAATTGCCGTCAATGAGATAAAGGTTCACGGAAGATTATACCCTTGTTTATGCTAAATTGACAAAGCTTACATGCGTATTTTACAGTAAAATAAACGTTCAGGAGGTTCACGTTGCTTAAAGCAGTAGAAGACATCAACCAGACAAAGAAGCGCCTGAGAATAGAAATACCATCGGATCTTATCGAAAGAGAAATCAAGAATTCTCTTGAGAAACTCAGACATACCGTTAAAATTCCGGGTTTCCGGCCCGGCAAGGCACCGGTCAATCTTATTGAGAAACGTTTCGGGAAACAGGTTGAAGCAGAGGTGCTCGAAAAGGTGGTTCCTGAACAGCTGGGCAACGCGATACGGGAAGCCGCCATTGACCCTGTGACAATGCCTGTGCTTGAAGAAGAGTTCGATTACAAACGGAACAATCCGCTTGCCTTTGCAGTAACCTTGGAAGTCAAACCAAAGATTGAGAATCTCGCATATGAAAATATTACCGTTAAGGATATCCCGGTAAACGTTGAAGAGTCGGATGTTGAGGACGCGCTGAAAGCCCTCCAGAATAAAAAAGCAGTCTTTGAAGTTGCTGATAAATTGGTAGAGATGGATGACTTTGTTTCATTTGAATACGTTGACAGCGAAATAGCCGGCGGCGAAGATATCTCTTCGGTCAAAGAGACGATCTCGAAGATGGGGAACGAGATTCTTCCTCTTGACATTATGGAAAAGGTTATTGGAAAGCAGAAGGGGGATATCATTGAATTTGCAACGACATTCCCTGCGACTGCGTCAAAAGAACTCGCAGGCAGAACAGCTCAGATAAAGGTCAAAATCAGCGAAGTGAAGAAAAAGACCCTGCCGGAAATCGACGACGAATTTGCCAAAGACCTCGGCTATGAAACGATGACTGACTTGAGAGAAAAGGCACGGGAAAAAATATATGCAGCAAAGACAGAGCATATCAGGAAAATACAAAAGGCTGAGATTATCAGGAAGCTTGTCGAATCCAGCACCTTTGAAGTCCCCGAATCCCTTGTAGGGAAGGAGATCGAAGCCATTATGATGCATAAGAGCATTTCCGGTTCAAAGGAGGATTCGGTATCCCAGAATTCTGTATCAGATACCATTGAACCGGTATCTTCCGGACAGGAAGCGGAAAAGAATAAAGAAGAAGACCCGCAGGCGGAATTGAGAAGCAAAGCTGTGAGGAATGTGCAGGCTCATTTCATTCTGGATACAATCGGCAGGAAAGAAGGCATTGTCGTCTCCGATAATGAAGTCGATGAGCGGATAGCTTCTTTAGCGCAGAAATTATCTGCAACCCCTGAATCAGTCAGAAACTATTATCTCTATAGAGAAGGCTCACTGGATGGGCTGAAGCATTCGATAATGGAAGATAAAGTTATGGATGCGCTCCTCGCCAAAGCAACTATTGAAAAGGAGAATACATGAGTATCATTCCGATTGTTATAGAGCAGACCGGCCGCACGGAGAGGGCGTATGATATTTACTCAAGGCTTCTGAAGGACAGGATAATTTTTGTTGGTACAGGGATTGACGATACGGTGGCAAACATCGTTATCGCCCAGTTGCTGTTTCTGCAGACAGAAGACCCGGGCAAAGATATTCATGTGTATATTAATTCACCGGGAGGCGTTGTTTCTTCCGGCCTCGCAATATACGACACCATGCAATATGTAAAGCCTGACATTGCAACATACTGCATAGGGCAGGCAGCGAGTATGGGTGCACTTCTGCTTTCTGCCGGTACAAAAGGCAAGAGATTTGCATTACCAAACTCAAGAATCATGCTGCACCAGCCTATGGGTGGATTCCATGGTCAGGCAACGGATATCGAAATCCACGCGCGTGAGATTCTCCGCATGAAAGATACGCTGAACAAGATCATTGCGTTCCATACAGGGCAGTCTCTTGAAAAGATTCAGGCTGATACGGATCGGGATTTCTTCATGTCAGGCGATGAGGCAAAAGAATACGGCATTGTTGATGAAGTGATCAGCAGCATTAAGGAGAAGAAACCCCGTGGCTAAGAAAGACGAAAATGCACTGAAGTGTTCTTTCTGCGGCAAGGGGCATAATGAAGTGAAAAAGCTCATCGCAGGCCCCACAGTATATATATGCAATGAATGTGTAGAGTTATGCAATGAGATAATTGCGGATACACTCCACGAAGAGATAAAGGTTCCTTCTCTGCCCAGGTTGCCGATCCCGAAAGAGATCCATCATTCACTCAATGATTATGTTATCGGCCAGGAAAGGGCAAAGAAGATACTCTCTGTCGCAGTGCATAATCATTATAAGAGAATTTACAGTCCCGCGGATTCGGATGTTGAACTGCAGAAGAGTAACATACTCCTCATAGGACCTACCGGGACCGGTAAGACGCTCTTTGCACAGACACTCGCAAGGATCCTTGATGTGCCATTTGCGATTGCCGATGCAACAACCCTTACAGAAGCAGGGTATGTCGGAGAGGATGTCGAAAATATCATCCTGAAGCTCCTTCAGGCCGCAGATAATGACACGGAAAGGGCTCAGAGAGGAATCGTGTACATCGATGAAATCGACAAAATCAGCAGGAAATCAGATAATCCATCTATAACACGGGACGTTTCGGGTGAAGGCGTACAGCAGGCCCTTCTGAAGTTAATCGAAGGGACGATGGCGAATATCCCTCCCCAGGGTGGACGAAAACATCCGCAGCAGGAATATATTCAGGTTGATACAACAAATATTCTCTTTATCTGCGGGGGTGCTTTTATAGGCCTTGATACAATCATCGAGCAGAGAATCGGGCAGAGGACTGTAGGATTTATTTCGGACACGGTAGCAAGAAAGGAGAGGAAAATCGGTGAGATACTCAGTCATGTCGAACCCGAAGATATGATCAAGTACGGCCTTATTCCCGAGTTCGTAGGGAGGATGCCTGTCGTATCAGGCCTTGATGAACTTGATGAAGCATCGTTGATAAAGATTCTGACGGAGCCAAAGAATGCTCTTATGAAACAATATCAGAGGCTTCTTTCATTTGAGAATGTCAGGCTCAAATTCACCGATAGTGCACTGTCGGCAATAGCCAAAAAGGCCGTTCAGCGGAAAACGGGCGCCCGCGGATTACGTTCAATCCTTGAAGAAATCATGCTCGATGTGATGTACGAGATTCCTTCCCAAAAAGGAATCAAAGAATGCCTTGTTACGGAAGACAGCATTGTCAAGAAGGAAAAGCCCATCCTTATATTTGAAAAGCAGGCAGAATCAGCATGAAAAGAGTGAAGCGAAAACGTTCAAGGAGATGAAGAGACAGAGAATTATTCTCCGTAGTGTATAGCACTCACGGATTTACCTTGTCCTCACGGTTATAATCGCTTTCCCCATCGCCTTTTTCACGACCTCTCTCAATTCTTTGTCTTCAATGTTTGAAACAGTGTCTTCAATGAAGGAGCGGTCATGCGCGGTAAGGGGTTTGGCTCTTCCCTTTTCTCTTTCTGTCTCTGAATTCTCATCTGCATTGACTCTGCCGAGTCTGAAACGGACAGTTTTCACTTCATACAGGGCGAGCTTCGTAATGATATCTCCCTGATAAAATTTTAATTCCTGAAGCCAGACCGGTGAATCAACAGTCAGAAGCAGTTCATTCCCTGACAAAAAGGATGGCGACATATGCTGAGACAGAGGCTTGTGAAACAAGGTATGCCAGTGAAATTTTATTTGTGCGAGTCTGATGCCTTCTTCAATACCTAAGTCTCGGACAAGAGGTTTTAGTAAGGAATCTGCCCTCTTCACTACACCGCTTTTTTAACCACCCCGGAACGCAGACATCTGGTACATACGTAGCGTTTTTTGACGCTCTTATTCATGATAACGTGCATCTTCTGCAGATTGGGCATTATCAGTCTTTTCGTTTTGTTGTTTGCATGGCTGACATTATTTCCGACTACTCTCTGTTTTCCGCACACAGCGCACTGTGCCATTCTGTTTAACCTCCTCACTCATTGCATTAACAATGTTCATTATGATAACATTTAGAGGTCATTGTTACAAGTAATCACATGAAGCGGGTATTCGAGAGCCCTCCCTGTAGGACAGAATTGCAATTCTTCTCCTTATCGAAGAGTTCTCAACATTCCTGCTGTGTATTCAAGGAAAAAATTATATGCAGAAGATAAGAATTTATGAGCTTGCAAAAAAACTGGGTGTACCAAACAAGAGCATCCTGAATGAGCTTCCAAAGCTCGGGATAGAAGGGAAAACTCATTCCTCGAGTATAGATCCGGACATTGCTCAAAAAATAGAAAGAAATTTTCTGAAAAAGCCTGCTGAAGCAAAAAAAGAAACTGCCCCTGCAGGCCCCCGTGTTTCTAAGTATAGTGAGCCCGAAATTCAGAAAGCATATGAGGAACCGGAAAAAACATCAGCTCTTTCGGAGGAGAAAGCTCCGGAAAAGACAGAGGGAGAATCTCCCCTGCTTCCGGAAGTAATCCCCGCAGCAGCACGGGCCTTAACACCAACTGAGGAAGAAGAACTGAAAATTCCTGACAGGTTTAAGAAGGAAATAGAGACCGAGAAAATAGAAAAATTCAAAACAAAGCCGGGTATGCAGCGGGCTTTTCAGACTATCAGGAAAATAGAACCCAAAAGATGGCATGACCAGAGGCCACAGAAGAGGTCGGGGAGACCCAGGGGTTTCCAGTACGAAGAGAATAAACCGCAGGTTCAACTCGTAGCGCCACGGAAAAAAAACCTGAAACTCCAGGAAGGGACGACCGTTAAGGAATTTGCTGAACTGATCAGCGTCAAGCTGTCTGATGTGATTAAAAAGTTCATGGAACTTGGATATATGCCAACCATCAATCAGCCCGTTGATACTGAAGCGGCTTTATTGATAGCAGAGAATTTCGGAGTCAAACTTGAATTAGCAGCGATCGAAGAAGATACCGTTGATCTTGAGACACCTGAGGATCTCAGTAACCTTGTTCCACGGTCTCCTGTGATTACAATAATGGGACATGTAGACCATGGCAAGACGTCACTCCTTGACGCGATCAGGGAGACAAAAGTCACAGAGAGCGAAGCTGGTGGAATTACTCAGCATATCGGAGCATATAAAGTGAATCTCAGCGGGAAGGACATTGTGTTTCTCGATACCCCCGGCCACGAAGCATTTACATCCATGAGAGCACGGGGTGCAAAAGTAACTGATATTGTTGTCCTTGTTGTGGCTGCTGATGACGGTGTCATGCCTCAGACGGTAGAAGCCATCAATCATGCGAAGGCTGCGAATGTTCCGATTGTTGTTGCAATCAACAAGATTGACAAGCCCGAGGCGAATCTCTCAAAAGTAAAGAATGAGCTCTCGGAGCAAGGTATCATTTCAGAAGAATGGGGGGGACAGAATATCTTTGTAGAAGTTTCTGCCAAAAAACGTATCGGCATTGAACGCCTGCTTGAGATGATACTCCTTCAGGCAGAAGTGATGGAACTCAAGGCGAATCCCGATAAGGCTGCCCGCGGCACCATCATTGAGGCGAAGCTTGATAAAGGCAGAGGCCCTATTGCGACTTTGCTGGTGCAGTCGGGCACGCTTCGGGTCGGTGATGCATTCCTTGCCGGAACACATGCGGGGAAGGTAAGGGCATTGATTGACGACAGCGTAAGGAGGATAACCGAAGCCGGTCCTGCTACACCAGTTGAGGTTATTGGGTTTGCAGATGTCCCGTCGTCAGGAGATATTTTTACCGTTGTCGCAGATGAGAAGAGGGCTCGACAGGTTGCTTTTGCACGGCAGCAG